>DAOMBL010000055.1:0-11812 GCA_035427325.1 Casimicrobiaceae bacterium | reverse complement strand
GAGGCCGGCTCCGGCGCGAGATCGCCGCCGCGCCAGATCGCCGGGTGGGCGAGGCGGGCGGCGAGGAGCGCGGCGGGCGTTGGGGTCATTGAGAGCTTGGGGTCAGAGCCGTAATACTCGTCGACAGTCGCTGTGAGTGCTGGAGAGGGAGCCACGAGTATTACGGCTCTGACCCCAATCGCTCGTCGACAGTCGCTGCGAGTGCTGGAGAGGGAGCCACGAGTATTACGGCTCTGACCCCAATCGCTGACCCCAAACTCAGGCTTCCGGACGCTCCATCGCCGCGAGGCGCCGCGCGATCTCCTCCTCCGAGACGTCCTCGACGTGCGTCGCGATCGTCCAGACGTGTCCCCAGGGGTCGGCGAGCACGCCGTTGCGATCGCCGTAGAACTGGTCGGCGACCGCGCGGATCTCCTTCGCACCGGCGGCGCGCGCGCGCGCGAAGACCGCGTCGGCGTTCGCGACGTAGACCATCAGGCTGACCGGCGTGCCGCCGAGCGCCTGCGGGCTCGCGTAGTCTTCGGTCTCGTCGGCCAGCATCACGTGCGAATCGCCGATCAGGATCTCGGCGTGGCCGATCTTCTCGCCCGTCGGGATGCGGAGCTTCTCCTTCGCGCCGAACGCGTGCGCGTAGAACGCGAGCGCCTCCGCGGCGCCGCGGACGACGAGGTAGGGCGTGACGCTGTGGTAGCCGGGGGGCTGGAACGGGACGCTCATGGGATCTCCTTGGAGGTCAGATTGGGGTCAGAGCCGTAACGGGGTCAGCCGTAACGGGGTCAGAGCCGTAATACTCGGAGGTCAGATACCCGCAGCGACTGTCGACGAGTATTACGGCTCTGACCCCGTTACGGCTCTGACCCCACCGATTTCCAGTGCCGCGCCAACACCTCCGCGACGACCGGATGCGCCTCGACGCGCAGGAGCGAAGCGTGGAACGCGGGGCGTTCTGCGGCGAGATGCTTGCGCGCGCCCGACCACTTCGAGACGACGGTGGCGAGGAGTTCGAGCGCTCCGGGCGTATCGCGCGAGGCGAATCCCTCGCCGAACACGTCGGCGAACGACGACCAGGTCGCGTGGAGCCGAGCCCGCGCGCCGGCACGCACGCGCTCGTGCGTAGCCGCGTCGTCGGCGGGGAGCGTCCAGCGCTCGGGATAGTCGATCACGCCGATCGCCGCGTAGCCGTTCGTGGCGACGTAGACGAGTCCGCGCAGCGCCTTCGCGCGGGCGGAGGGTTCCTGCGGCAGCAGGCCGCTCGCAGGATGCGCGAGCCCGAGGTGGATCAGGATCGCGGCGCTCTCCGAGACCACCGTGCCGTCGGCCAGCACGAGCGTCGGGACCTGGCCCAGCGGATTGACGGCGAGGAGTTCGTCGTAGGCGGCATTGCGATCCCAGGTCGCGGTCTCGACGAGGCGGTACGGTGTGTTCGCGAGTTCGAGCGCCGCCTCGATCGCCGCGGACCCGGAACCTTTGCTGCCATAGAGAAGCATCGTCATCGGAAGCCTCGCGAAAGGAGGCGGGCGCCCGCGCGTCGACCGCGCGGGCGCCCGTCAGGCCCGGACAGGATCGGAGGAAGGGGGCGAAGGCGTTCCCGCGGAAGGTTGCGGGGGCGAAGCCCGGTCCGCGGATTCCGCTTGTTTGCGCGCGGCGCGCTTCGGGACGGGGCGGGGCGCTGCGCCCTTCGGAACCGCGGGAGCACTCGCCGGAGCGCGCTTCGCGAGCGTCTTCGCCGAGCCGGGGAACACGCGCTTGCGCTCGGCCGTGTAATGCCACCACGGTTTCGCGGGGCCGCCGTCGACGTAGCGCACGACCGCGATGAACGTGTCGAGCATGCACGGGTCGACGAGCGCGTGCGTCGCGCGGCAGAGGTCGTGGTAGAGCATGTACGGATCGCGGCCGCGGATTTCGTCGAGCGTGCCGATGCCCAGGCGGCGGAAGTCCGCCGCGACCGCGCGGCCGGCGTTCGGCAATTCCTCGAGGCGCATCGGGAGTGGGGGGGGGGGGGGGCGTTTCATTGGCGGACGAATGGGGGTCAGGTTGGGGTCAAATTGGGGTAAGAGCCGTAATACCGGAGTTGGAGGTCAGCGGAGTTGGGGGTCGGAGTTGGGGGTCAGATTTGGGGGTCAGAGCCGTAATGCTCGCGGTTTCCTCTCCGGCACTCGCAGCGACTGTTGACGAGCATTACGGCTCTGACCCCAACTCCGAGCATTACGGCTCTGACCCCAATCTGATCCCAATTACCCCAACGCCCGCACGAGCCCGACGCCGACGCCCTCGATCGAGAACGGCGTCATCGCGGGATCGACCGTGATCGGCGCGAAGGCCGCGTTCTCCGGGACGAGCACGACCTCGCGCCCACGGCGCTTCAGGCGCTTGACGGTGACCTCGTCGCCCAGGCGCGCGACGACGATCTGGCCGGAGCGCGCCTCCGCCGTCTTGTGGACCGCGAGGAGGTCGCCGTCGAGGATGCCCGCGTCGCGCATGCTCTCGCCGCGCACGCGGAGCAGGAAGTCGGCCGTGGGCGAGAACAGCGCGGGATCGACGCGGTAGCGGCCTTCGACGTGCTCGGTCGCGAGGATCGGATGCCCTGCGGCCACGCGCCCGACGAGCGGCAGCGTGCCCTGCACCGGCAGGCCGGGGAAGTCGCGCAGGCGCAGGCCGCGCGAAGCACCGGGCTTCAACTCGATCGCGCCCTTCTTCGCGAGCGCCTGAAGGTGGTCCTCGGCCGAACTCGCGGTCGAGAAGCCCAGCCCCGCGGCGATCTCGGCGCGCGTCGGCGGCATCCCCGCGGTCTCGATGTGCGCGCGGATCCAGTCGAGGATCTGCCGCTGGCGTGCGGTGAGCCGGGGCGCCTCGGAGGGGGGCTCCGCGGCGAGGTGCGCGAACGGGCGGCGGGCGGGCGAGCGTGGGAAGGGCATCGGTGACCGTATGGATATCCGGTTACCGTAAGTATAGACGGTAGCAGGCGCCCGTCAACCCCGGGGCACCGATTGCGCTCCGGTCGCACCGCCGGCAAGAATCGGCGCGATGCGACACGCGCCCGACCCGAGATGAACGCGCCTGTCTCGCGCAGGCCGGCGCTCCCGGTCGTCGGCCCGAAGGCCGGCCTCCCGCGTTCCCCCGCCGGCCGGCGCGTGGGCGCGCTCATGGCCGCGGTCGCGTTCGCGCTCGCGGGAACGGCACGCGCGGACCTCTGGGGCTACGTCGACGCGTCCGGCCGCGCGCACTTCGCGACCGAGCAGGTCGACGCTCGCTACCGGCTCTTCTTCAAGGGCCGCTCGAGCCTCGATCCCGTGCCCGCGCCGCCGCCCGCGCCTTCGCCGGTCGACGCGGTGCGCGACCATCCGATCTGGAAACGCGTCGACGGCCATCCGAACGTCGCGCGCTTCGCGCCGCTCGTGGCACGGAACGCGCGTGAGTCCGGGCTCGATCCGCTGCTCGTGAAGGCGGTGATCGCGGTCGAGTCCGGCTACGATCCCGCCGTCGTGTCGACGAAGGGCGCGATCGGCCTGATGCAGGTGCTGCCGGACACCGGCGCGCGCTACGGCCTGGTCGGCGACGCGAAGCGCTCGGTCGCCGACAAGCTGAAGGAACCGGCGATCAACCTGCGCGTCGGTACGCGCTACCTGAAGGAGCTGCTCGCACGCTACGCGGGGGATCGGGAACGCGCGCTCGCCGCGTACAACGCGGGCGAGGGGGTCGTCGATCGCTACGGCGGCGTGCCTCCGTTCCCCGAGACGCGGGAGTTCGTCCGGCTCGTGCTCCTGTTTCGCGACGCGTGGCTGCCGCCGCCTGCGCCGCCTGCCGCGTCTCCACCGTCCTCGCGCGTGACCATCGCCGCGCCCGGCGCGAAACGGTGAAGCCGCTGAGCGCCCGCGGCGCGGTGCCTCCGGCCGGCTCCTCGCGCGCTTCGTCGAGTCATCGAGGATGCGGGCGTCGCGTCCGGTTTGCCGTTGTGCCGCGCCGCAGGGTCGCCTGGCGTCAACCGGAGCGCGCCGAGGATGAACGGGCGACGACGGCGACGACCGCCAGCATCGCGAGCAGGCTGCGAGCCGGGAAGGGAGTCATCGCGTCTCGAGGCGGACTGGCGGACGCGCAGCGAACCTGCTTCGGCCGATGTCGCGGCGTGGACGCAACGCGGCTACGCGCGCTGCGGATTCAGGTGCCGGATATCGATCGGCAACGGGCGGGCCAGCCCTCGTCCGCCTGGGCCCCGGTTTCGCAGCACTGCAGGCCTGGCGGCCTTGCCGCTCCCGGGCCGTGCCGTGTGCGTTCAGGGGGTCCGGTCGCCATCGGGTTCGGGGCATGGCTTGGCATCCATCGATGGATGCCTGGCGATCGTCGCGCGGCCTGGAAGGTCCACTCGGGATGGCGCGGGCGGACCCATGGCAACGGGAACAACTGGTCGGGCGCCGGAGGGAAAGTGGTTGTTGCGCCGGTCCGAGCGGCTACGGAGAATGCCGACGACGACGCGATGCCCATGACCGACGACTCCCTGCTCGCCTCGGCGAGCGCCACCTGGCTGGTCGAACAATACCGCCGCAAGGCGCTGTCTCCCGTCGAGGTGCTGGCCGCCGCGCTGGCTCGGCTCGAACGCTGGCAGCCGGTGATCAATGCCTTTTGCTTCGTCGCTCCCGAGCGCGCGATGGCGGATGCGCGTGCGAGCGAAGTCCGCTGGCTGCGCGGCGAGCCGGCGGGGCTCGTCGATGGCGTGCCGGTCTCCATCAAGGACGTCGTGCTGACGCGCGGCTGGCCCACGTTGAAGGGTTCGCGCACGAGCGATGCAGCCGGTCCGTGGACGGACGATTCCCCGGTGACGCGGCGGCTTCGCGAGCACGGCGCGGTACTGATCGGGAAGACGACGACGTCCGAATTCGGCTGGAAGGCCACCGGCGACAGTCCGCTCACCGGCAGCACCCGCAATCCGTGGTCGCCCGAGCACACGTCCGGCGGCAGCAGCGCCGGTGCCGCGGCCTCGCTTGCGGTCGGCATCGCGCCGCTCGCAGTGGGGTCCGACGGCGGCGGATCCATCCGCATACCCGCGGCGTTCTGCGGGGTCGTCGGACTGAAGCCGACCCAGGGCCGTGTGCCGTATTCACCGCCCAGCGCCATGAGCCTGCTTGGACACTGCGGCCCGATGGCCCGCAGTGTCGAGGATGTCGCCTTGATGCTGCAGGTGATCGGCCAGCCCGACGTCGAGGACCCCTATCACCTGCCCGCCGCCGCCTGCAACGGGCGGATGGCGCGTCGGGAGGGACTGACCGGGGTGCGCGTCGCTTTCTGCGCCGAGCTCGACGGCCTGCGCGTGGACCCGGAAATCGCAGCTGCAGTCGCCGCCGCGGTCGGTCGGATGCGAGATCTCGGAGCGCGCGTCGATACCATCGCGTCGCCGTTCGTCCAGCCGCATCGCGTGTTCGACGTCCTGTGGAAGGCGGGAGCCGCCAACGTCGTCGCTTCGGTGGCGCAGGAACGCCAGCCATGGATCGACGCCGGCCTGCGCCGCGCGGCCGAGGAGGGCGGGCGGATGCGGGCAATCGACTATGTCCGCGCCGATCTCGATCGGACCGCGCTCGGCCGCACGATGGGACTGTTCCATCAGAGCTGCGATCTGCTGGTCACTCCGTCGGTCGGGGTGGGCGCGCTGCCGGTGGGCGCCGAACTGGCCGACCCGGAACGCGAGCGCGACTGGCAAGACTGGGCCGGGTTCAGCTACCCGTTCAACATCACCCGGCAGCCGGCCTTGAGCGTGCCCTGCGGCTTCACCCGCGCCGGGCTGCCGATCGGACTCCAGATCGTCGGCGCCCTCTACGCGGACGAGGAGGTGCTGGCCGCGGGCGCCGCACTCGCAGGTGCGCTTCCGCGGGTCGGGTTGCCGCCGCTTCCGGTCCGATCAGGCGGACGGTCGAGTCGTGCGGCCGGCGATTCGGGCGCCTAGCGTGCCGACATGCGCTGCCCTCCGCCGGGACGCGCGGAGCCGGCGCGGATACCCGCCGCATCGTAGAACCGCAGTTCGCTTCACCGAGTCGATCGCGGGCGGGAGCCCATGACGGCCGATCGCCTGCGCCTGCAACGGGTCCTCGCGATCGTCGATCGACGCCGTCGTCGGAGTCCGCTGCCGGAGCCCGCCTCGCGCATTCCCGGATCTGCATTGCGGTCGTGCTCGGGCGGGCAGATGCCGGGCATGGCGCACCGTTCACCGTCGGCCGCGGCGGAGTTCGTGTGCAATGCGCTGGACGACTGCGCGCGGCGCGCGGAGTCGAGCGCGATCGCCTTCAACCTGGCGAGCCGAATGAGAATGCCCAAATCGATCGCCCGGTGGTCGACTGCACGACGAACGCGCGAGCGTCGATCAGCTCAGACAGGCGCGCGGCCAGGCCGCGACACCGGGACCGTTCCGGGTCCGGCGCGCCGCCGCCGATGCGGCTCCGGTATGCTCGCGCGGTTGCGTCGAAGGGAGGGGGTCGGGAAGGACACGCTGAGGGCAGGACTGGAGCATGAACTGCGTTTCGTGGCGACGGAGGCCAAGATGGTTCCGGCGCTCTATCCGGAGTCGGAGGATTTCCGGGCGATGCCTTCGGTGCTCGCGACCGGCTACATGGTGGGCTTCCTCGAGTGGTGCGCGCTGCTGCTGGCGAAGCCGCACCTCGACTGGCCGCGCGAGCAGAGCGTCGGCACGCACGTGAACGTGAGCCACGAGGCGGCGACGCCGCCGGGGTTCGTGCTGACCGCACGCGCGAAACTCGTGCGCGTCGACGGCCGGCGTCTCTTCTTCGAGGTCGAGGCGGACGACGGCGTCGACCTGATCGCGCGCGGCACGCACGAGCGCGTCGTGATCCTGCGCGAACGGTTCGACGCGCGGCTCGCGGAGAAGGTGAAGGCGGCGGGGCGATCGCCGGGCTGATCGGGTGCCGCGCGATGCCTGTGGGTCGGGCTTCAGCCCGACAGCTTGGGCTTCAGCCCGACGGCATCTGTGGCCTCTTCCCTGTGGGTCGGGCTTCAGCCCGACAGCTTGGGCTTCAGCCCGACGGCATCTGTGGCCTCTTCCCTGTGGGTCGGGCTTCAGCCCGACGGCATCTGTGGCGATACGACGAAGCGCGTCGGCCTGATGGCCGACCCACCGGGTCCGAAGGCCGAACCACAGGGTCCGAAGGCCGACCCGCGGCACCCGGCGCTCACATCCCCGGATAGTTGGGACCGCCGCCTCCCTCGGGCACGACCCAGTGGATGTTCTGGCGTGGATCCTTGATGTCGCAGGTCTTGCAGTGCACGCAGTTCTGCGCATTGATCTGCAGGCGGCGGCGCCTCACGACGGTGGCGTCGGGGTCCGCGGGCGCGACCGCGTCGTCGACGAACTCGTAGACGCCGGCCGGACAGTAGCGTTGCTCGGGACCGTCGTAGACGGCGAGGTTGACCGCGACCGGAATCGCCGGATCGCGCAGCCGCAGGTGCGGGGGCTGGTTCTCCTCGTGGTTGGTGTTCGACAGGAACACCGAGGAGAGCTTGTCGAAGGTGAGCGTGCCGTCCGGTTTCGGATACTCGATGCGCGGCATCTCGGCGGCGGGCCGGAGCGACTCGCAGTCGGGCTTGCCGTGACGCAGCGTCCAGGGCACGAGCTTGCCCAGGCCGAGGTCGTGCATCCACATGTGGAAGCCGCCGTGCAGCGAGCCCAGCCACGTGCCCCAGCGCAGGCCCGGCTTCACGTTGCGGACCTTCCACAGGTCGTCGTGGATCCACGACTTCTTCCAACCCGAGTCGTAGTCCGCGAGTTCGTCGTGTCCGCGGCCTCCGGAGAGCGCCGCGAAGGCCGCTTCGGCCGCGAGCATGCCGGACTTCATCGCGTTGTGCGTGCCCTTGATGCGCGGCACGTTCAGGAAGCCCGCCGCATCGCCGACGAGGGCGCCGCCGGGGAACGCGAGCTTCGGCACCGACTGCCAGCCGCCCTCGCTGATCGCGCGTGCACCGTAGGCGAGGCGCTTGCCGCCCGCGAAGGTGTCGCGGATCGCGGGATGCGTCTTGAAGCGCTGGAACTCGTCGAACGGCGAGAGATGCGGGTTCTCGTAGTTGAGGTGCACGACGAAGCCGACGTAGACCAGCCCGTCGCCGAAGTGATAGAGGAACGATCCGCCTCCGGTGCGGCTGTCGAGCGGCCAGCCCTGGCTGTGCACGACGAGGCCCTTGCGGTGCTTCGAGGGATCGACCTGCCAGAGTTCCTTCAATCCGATCCCGTACTTCTGCGGATCGACACCGTCGCGCAGGTTGTAGCGCTTCATCACTTCCTGCGAGAGCGAGCCGCGGCAGCCCTCCGCGAACAGCGTGTACTTCGCGCGGAGTTCCATGCCGCGCTGGTAGTCCGGCTTGTGCGAGCCGTCCTTCGCGATGCCCATGTCGCCGGTCGCCACGCCCGCGACCGCGCCCTGCTCGTCGTAGAGCACCTCGGCTGCGGCGAATCCGGGGTAGATCTCGACGCCGAGCGACTCCGCCTGCGTCCCGAGCCACTTGCACAGGTTTCCCAGGCTCGCGATGAAGTTGCCGTGGTTGTCCATCGTCTTCGGCATCGACCAGGCCGGGATGCGGTACGCCTTGTCCTTCGTGAGGACGAGGAAGCGGTCGTCGGTGACCGGGGTGTCGAGCGGCGCGCCCTGCGTGCGCCACTCGGGGAGGAGTTCGGTGAGTGCGCGCGGATCGATCACGGCGCCCGAGAGGATGTGGGCCCCGATCTCCGATCCCTTCTCGAGGACGCAGACCGAGACCTCGCGGCCGGCGGACGCGGCGAGTTGCTTGGTGCGGATCGCGGCCGAGAGGCCCGAGGGGCCGCCGCCGACGATCACCACATCGTAGTCCATCGATTCGCGCGTCATGGCATCGGGCCTCGCGGTGCCTTCCGCGCGCCGGGCAAGGGCTTTCGCGGACGGAAGGGGGAACGGGGAATTATAATGGCCACTGTCGTCGCATCGCGCCACCCATGGCAACCCCCTCCGCGCCGCGCCTCCTCGTCCACACGTCGCTGCAGCCGATCCGCTGGGGCGACATGGACGCGCTCGGGCACGTCAACAACACCGTCTACTTCCGCTTCATGGAGCAGGCGCGCATCGAATGGGTGTTCGCGCAGGCGGGCAGCTACCAGGGCGGGAGCGGTCCGGTGATCGTGAACGCGAGCTGCACGTTCCTCGTGCCGCTCGTCTACCCGGGAAGCGTCGAAGTGCGGATGTATCTCAGCGCCCCGGGGCGCTCGTCGGTCGAGAGCCACTACGAGCTCGACTGCGGCGGCGTGCGCGCCGCGGAGGGTGCCGCGAAGATCGTCTGGATCGACCTGGCGAGCGGCAGGTCGGTGCCGCTGCCCGCGCGGATCGCCGAACTCGCTCGCGAGCCGGCCGCCCACTGAGCGCCCGCATGCCGACCAGCACGCCCCTGTGGACTCCGACGCCCGGCCGCATCGCGGACGCGCTCATCACCGCGTTCGCGCGACGTGTCGAGGCACGTCACGGCCTGCGCTTCGACGACTACGACGCGCTGTGGCGCTGGTCGATCGACCACCCCGGGCCGTTCTGGCGTGCGGTGTGGGAGGACGCCGGCATCCTCGGCGACCCGGGCGGCCGCGTGGTGGACGACGCCGACAGGATGCCCGGCGCGCGTTTCTTCCCCGATGCGACGCTCAACTTCGCACGGAACCTGCTCGAGCGCCGCGCGGGCGACGACATGGGTGACGCACTGGTGTTCCGCGGCGAGGACAAGGCGCGTGCGCGCTGGTCGCATGCCTCGCTCCGCGACGCGGTGTCGCGCTTCCAGCAGGCGCTCGCGAGCGCCGGCGTCCGGGAGGGCGACCGCATCGCGGCGATGATGCCGAACCTCCCGGAGACCGTGGCCGCGATGCTGGCGGGCGCGTCGCTCGGCGCGATCTGGTCGTCGTGCTCGCCCGATTTCGGCGTGCAGGGCGTGCTCGACCGTTTCGGCCAGATCGCGCCGAAGGTGATCGTGACCGTCGACGGCTATTGGTACAACGGCAAGGCGATCCCGATCGCGGAGAAGGTCGCGGAGATCGTCGCGAAGCTGCCGACCGTCGAGCGCGTGGTCGTCGTGCCGTACCTCGGAGGCGATGCGGGGCCGGGCGACCTCTCCGCCCTGCGCGGCGGCATCGCATGGAGCGCGTTCCTCGCGCCGCATGCGGCGCGGCCCGTCGCCTACGCAGAACTCCCGTTCGCGCACCCGCTCTACATCCTGTACTCGTCGGGCACGACCGGCGTGCCCAAGTGCATCGTGCACGGCGCGGGCGGGACCCTGCTGCAGCACGTGAAGGAGCATCGCCTGCACTGCGACGTCAAGGCCGGGGATCGCCTGTTCTACTACACGACCTGCGGCTGGATGATGTGGAACTGGCTCGTGTCGGGGCTCGCCTCCGGCGCGACGCTGCTCCTCTACGACGGCTCGCCGTTCGTCCGGGCCGGGAGGGTCCTCTGGGATTTCGCCGACGAGGAGCGCATGACGCACTTCGGCACGTCGGCCAAGTACATCGACGCGCTGAGGAAGACCGCGCTCGTTCCGCGCAAGGACTACGCGATCGCGACGCTGCGCACGATGCTCTCGACCGGCAGCCCGCTCGCGCCGGAGTCCTTCGACTACGTCTACCAGGCGGTGAAGGACGACCTCGCGCTGTCTTCGATCTCCGGGGGCACCGACATCGTGAGCTGCTTCGTGCTCGGCAACCCGACGCTCCCGGTGTGGCGCGGCGAGATCCAGTGCCGCGCGCTCGGCATGGCGGTCGACGTCTACGACGAGGAGGGCCGTTCGATCCCGCCGGGCCGCGGCGAGCGGGGCGAACTGGTGTGCACGAAGCCGTTCCCGTCGATGCCGATCGGGTTCTGGAACGACCCGGACGGCGCGAAGTACCACGCCGCGTACTTCGAGCGCTTCCCGGGCGTGTGGTGCCACGGCGACTACACGGAGATCACCTCGCACGGCGGGGCGATCATCCACGGCCGCTCGGACGCGACGCTCAACCCGGGCGGCGTGCGCATCGGCACCGCGGAGATCTACCGCCAGGTCGAGCAGCTGGACGAGGTCGTGGAGAGCCTGGTGATCGGGCAGGACTGGCCGCCGGGCGAGGTCGGCGACGTGCGCGTCGTGCTGTTCGTGAAGCTGCGCGACGGCCTGGCGCTCGACGCCGCGCTCGTCGACCGCATCCAGAAGCACATTCGGGCCAACACGACGCCGCGCCACGTGCCGGCGAAGATCGTGCAGGTCACCGACATCCCCCGGACCAAGAGCAACAAGATCGTCGAACTCGCCGTGCGCAACGTCGTGCACGGCCGGCCGGTGAAGAACGTCGAGGCGCTCGCGAATCCCGAGGCGCTCGAGCAGTACCGCGACCGGCCGGAGCTCAAGTCCTAGGCGCGGCCGCGTGAACCTGCTCGCGATCCTCGCCGCGCTCGGGCTCGAGCAATGGCGCGCGCCGGCGTGGCGCCTCGCGATCGAGCGTGCGTTCGTGCGGCGTGCGCACCGGATCGAACGGAATTACAACGGTGGAACGACGACGCAGGGCGTGATCGCCGCGGCGATCGCCATCGTGCCTCCGGTGCTCGTGGTCGGGCTGGCGTGGTGGGCGCTCGACACGCTCCACCCGATGGCCGCGCTCGCGCTCGACATCGCGGTGCTCTACGCGCTGATGGGTTTTCGCCGCTTCAGCCACGCGGTGTCGGCCATCGTCGCGGCGTTCCGGGACAACGATCTCGCCGCGGCGCGCCGTGAGCTCGGCGCGTGGCGCGGGAGCGTGTCGGCCGAACTGGGCTCGGGCGACGTGGCGCGGCTCGCGATCGAGCGT
>DAOMBL010000054.1:0-11827 GCA_035427325.1 Casimicrobiaceae bacterium | reverse complement strand
ATCGCGATCGTGCCGCTCCAGGCGCTTCCGCCGCTCGCGACGCAGCTCGCCGCCGGCGTCCACGCGCTGGCCTGGGCGACGCTGCTCGCGCAGTTCGTGCGGCTCATCCGGCAAAGCCTCGTCCCCGACAAGGTCCACACGCGCCTCATCGCGATCGCCTTCGCGGCCGGCATCGCCGGCGTGGCGTCGTTCGCGCTCGCCGGCGCCGGGGCGCATGCGATCGTGAGGCTCGCCGGACTGTGGCTGTTCCTGCTGCCGGTGTTCGTGGTCGTCTGCCACCGGATGATCCCGTTCTTCACCGCGAACGTCGTGCCGTTCGTGACCGCGTTTCGACCCTGGTGGCTGCTCGCCGCGATGGCCGGCGCGCCGGCCGCGCACGGTCTCATCGAGGCGGCGGGCTTCGGCGCCTGGACGCTCGTCGTGGACCTTCCGGCGGCCGCGTTGATGCTCGCGGTGACGGTCCGCTGGGGCATCGTGCAGAGCCTGCCGAACCGCCTGCTCGCGATGCTGCACATCGGCTTCGTGTGGTACGGCATCGGCTTCGCGCTCTACGCGGTGTCGGCGATCATGGTGTTCGCCGGCGGCACGGGGCTGGGCTTCGCGCCGATGCACGCGCTCACGATCGGCTTCGCGTCATCGCTCGTGCTCGCGATGGTGACGCGGGTGAGCTGCGGCCACACCGGCCGCAAGCTGCAGGCAGACCGCGCCACCTGGGCGCTCTTCCTGCTCCTGCAGGTCGCCGCGATCGCGCGCATCGCCTCCGAGTTCCTGCCAGGCGGCGTCGCGCTCGCGATCGCCGGGGCCCTCTTCGCCGCCAGCGTGGTGCCTTGGTCGGCGAAGTACGCGCCGCTGTACTGGCGGCCGCGCGAGGACGGACAACCGGGCTGACGTGGCCCGCGCAGGCGCCGGTGGCCCGGTTCAGGCGGCTGCGGGACGATCGTCGGGGCTTCCCGCGAACACGACCCGCTCGCGGCCCTGGGCTTTCGCGTGGTAGAGCGCCCGGTCGGCGGCGGACACGAGTTCGGCCTGCGTCGTGCCGTCGCCCGGCGCGACCGCGATGCCCGCCGAGAACGTGAAGCCGGTGAGCGACTCGCCGCCCCAGGGCACGACCAGTTCGCGCAGCCGCGCGGCGAGCGTGGAGAGGGCGGTACGCGCTCCGGGCGCGTCGGTGTCCGGAAGCACGGCGCAGAACTCCTCGCCGCCGTATCGGCAGAGGACATCGGCGGGGCGAAGCGACGTTGCGAGGACGCGGCCGATCTGCATCAGCACGCGGTCGCCCGCGAGGTGTCCGTGGCGATCGTTGACGCTCTTGAAGAAGTCGAGGTCGAGGATCGCGAGCGCGAGCGGCGCGTTCCGCCGGCTCGCGCCGGCGAGGAGCGCGGGCACGACCGAGTCGAAGTAGCGCCGGTTGAAGAGCTGGGTCAGCGGGTCGTGCACGGCCTCGGCCGCGAGCCGTGCCTGGAGTTCCTCGACTTCGCGCACCTTGCGCTCGAGTTCGCGGTTGAGCCGTTCCAGTTGCCGGTTCAACGCGAGGCTCTCCTGGCGCTCGCGCTCGGCCCGGTCGCGCTCCTCGCGCGCGTGCTTGAGTTCGTGTTCGGCCCGCAGCAGGTAGTACTTGGCGCTCGCGCGGCTCGCGAGCCGCTCCCCGGTCACCTCGTTCAGGCGCCGCTGATGC
Organism: Casimicrobiaceae bacterium; assembly: GCA_035427325.1. GTDB lineage: Bacteria > Pseudomonadota > Gammaproteobacteria > Burkholderiales > Casimicrobiaceae > VBCG01. The sequence continues at coordinate 10,152 of DAOMBL010000054.1, read as the reverse complement.
GTGTAGGCCTGCTCCCAGCGACCGAGCGCCGCGCAGCGTTTCGCGGCCGCCGCCCGCGCCTTGCACAGCGTCGGAACGTGGTGGACCCGCTCCGCCACCTCGATCGCGCGCTCGAGCGCGGCGACCGCGGCCTCGGGGTCGTCGCGCGCGTCGGCGAGCGCGGCGGCGGACCACCGGGCGTGGACCTCGTTGTGGCCGCCCGGGTAGTTGGCGTAGATCGTCTCCGCCTCGCGCAGGCAGCGTTCGGCGTCCGCGAGGCGTCCGTGCATCGCGAGGACCTCGGTCGAGACCGCGAGGTAGTGGGCCTGGGCGGCGCTGCGCGGCACGCCTTCCGGACCGCCCAGCATCGCGTCGATGGTGGCGAGCGCGCCGGCGTGGTCGCCTGTGCCGAGCTGCGCCTCCGCGAGGTTCGAGCGCACGAACAGCCAGAGCTGCGGATTGTCGTAGCGCGGAAGCATGCCGAGCGCGTCCTGCGCCAGTTCACGCGCGGGCACGTAGTCGCCCACCGTGACGAGCGTCGCCGCGAGGTTCGACATCGCGGTCGGAAGGTGCGGCGAGACGTCGATCGTGCGCAGCGTCTCCAGGGCCTGGTGCATGTGCCGGATCGTCTCGTCGATCCGGTCCTCGTAGTAGTAGGTGGCGGCGAGCGCGTTGATCGCCCAGAACCGGTCCTGCGGCGGGAGCGTGGCCATCGCCTCGTCGTAGAACTCGAGGAGTTCCGCGCGGGCCCGCGCGGGCTGCTGGCGCACGAGGTCGAGCCGCGCGATGCCGATGCGGGCGAGAAGTTCGCCGCGGCGCTCGGAGAGCCGCGCGAAACGCTCGCGCGCGAGCGGCAACGTCGCTCCCGCGGCGCCGGGGTCCGCGGTGAAGTACAGCTGGTGCCAGCCGATCGTGAGTTCCGCCCAGGCGCGGGCGCGCTCCCCGGTGGCGGGATCGTCGAGCGCAGCACGGGCGCGGGCGACCGACGCGGCCGGTTCCCGGAAATGGGATTCCCAGACGGCGTGGATCGCATCGTCCGAAGGCGCTGCGGCCCCGGACGGGGGGCGCTCGAGGGTCACAGGCGTGCTCCAGCCCGTGGCGACGGGGACCGGCACATCGTAGCAACGCTCATGCCGAAGCTCGGGAGGACATGCCGGATGGCGGCGGGCGCCGACGGCCGGCCGGCGGGACCGCTCCAAACGACGAGAGCGCCCGTGAGGCGCTCTCGGTTCCCGACAGCGTGCGGCCCGCCGCGGTCAGGCCATCGCCTTGATGTCCTGCGCGAGGCGCGATTTGGTGCGCGACGCCAGGTTCTTGTGCACCACCTTCTTGTCGGCGATGCGGTCGATGGTCGCCTGCGACGCCTGAAGCGTCTTCATCGCGGACGCCTTGTCGCCGGAGGCGATCGCCTTCCTCACCTTCTTGACCGCGGTGCGGAGCTCGGACTTGAGGCTCGCGTTGCGCTTGCGCGTCGCCTCCGCCTGCCGGGCGCGCTTGCGGGCTTGCGCCGTGTTGGCCATGTCTGTCGTTTCCCGTGGGCTGGGCCTTGCGGGAGGACCGCAAGGCAAAGACTTGAAATATTATCGCATTCTCGCGATTCCGGCAAGGCGGCCGGCGGCCGTGCGTTCGGGCGGCAGCGCTGCCGGTTCGGGACGGCCGGCCGGCGGACGGCCGGCCGGTCCGCGTCGCATGCCGCCGCCCTGGATTCCTGACGCCCCATGAACCTCCTGCGCGCCGTCTTCACCGTCTCCGGCATGACGCTCGCGTCCCGGGTGACCGGGCTCGTCCGGGAGAGCGTCAAGGCCGTCGTGTTCGGCGCGGGCCCGGCGATGGACGCGTTCGAGGCCGCGTTCCGGCTGCCGACCCTGCTGCGGCGCCTGTTCGCGGAGGGCGCGTTCTCGCAGGCGTTCGTGCCGATCCTCGCCGAGTACCGCCGCGCGCGCGGCGACGGGGAAACGCGCGATCTCGCCTCCCGCGTGGCGACGCTGCTCGCCGTCGTGCTCCTCGTCGTGACCGTGGCGGGCGTGCTCGCCGCGCCCTGGCTCGTCTACCTGCTCGCGGGGGCCTTCGCGCGCGAGCCCGCGAAGGCCACGCTGACCGCGGACCTGATCCGCATCGTGTTCCCGTACATCCTCTTCGTCTCGCTCACGTCGCTCGCCGGCGGGGTGCTGAACGTCCACCGGCGCTTCGCGGTCCCGGCGTTCACGCCGGTGCTGCTCAACCTGTCGATGATCGCGGCGGCGATCTTCGTCGCGCCGCACGTCGATCCGCCGGTGCTCGCGCTCGCGTGGGGCGTGTTCGCGGGGGGTGTCGCGCAACTCGCTCTGCAGATCGCGCCGCTCGCGCGGATCGGCATGCTGCCGCGACCGCGATTCGACTGGCGCCACGAAGGCGTGCGGCGGGTGCTGCGCAACATGGCGCCTGCGATCGTCGGCGTGTCGGCGGCCCAGATCTCGATCCTCGTCAACACGCAGCTCGCGGCCTCGCTCGGCGACGGCCGGATCGCGTGGATCAGCTACGCCGACCGGCTGATGGAGTTCCCGAGCGCGCTTCTCGGCGCGGCGGTCGGCACCGTGCTGCTGCCGACGCTCGCGCGCCACGGCGGCGTGGGCGACGAGGTGCGCTACTCGTCGCTGCTCGACTGGGGTTTGAAGCTCGTGCTGCTGCTCTCGGTGCCGGCGGCGATCGCGCTGTGGCTGCTCGCGCTGCCGCTGGTCGCGACGCTCTACCAGTACGGACGCTTTTCGGCGGTGGACGCGCTCGCGACGCGCACCGCGCTCATCGGCTACAGCGTCGGGCTCGTGGGGATCGTGTCGGTGAAGATCCTCGCGCCGGGATTCTACGCTCGGCAGGACCTGAAGACGCCGGCACGGATCGCCGTGATCGCGGTCGTCGTGATGGCCACGCTCGCGCTGCTGCTGATGCGCACCCCGCTCGGCCACGCGGGCCTCACGCTCGCGACGAGCACCGGTGCGCTGTTCAATGCGACGGTCCTGCTCGTGCTGCTGCGCCGCAGGCGCCGCTATGTTCCCGGACCGGGCTGGCCGGCGTTTCTCGCGAAGATCGCCGTCGCGGGCGGGGTGCTCGCCGCGGTGCTCGTGGCCGTGACGGGCCCGGCGTCGGTCTGGCTCGACGCGTCGCTCGCCGCGCGCGTCGTGCGCCTCGGCCTGATCGTCATCGCGGGGGCGGCCGCCTATTTCGGCGCGCTGGCGCTCCTCGGATTCCGCCCGCGGGACTTCAGCCGGCGCGAAGACCTGCCCGCGCAGGCCTCGCCGGGCGAGCCCGACGCGTGTGGTTCCGTCCGGCTCGTTCGCCCGATGCTTCGGGGCGGAACCGACTGACCGGCGCCGTCCGGCGGGCGCGGCGCACCGCTCGCCGTCAGGCCTTGCGATGCGGGCAGCGGGGCTTGGTGCAGTCCGCGTAGAGGTAGAGCGCGTGCTCGGTGATCTCGAACCCGCGGTCGCGGGCGATCTTCGCCTGCCGCTTCTCGATGTCGGCGTCGAAGAACTCCTCGACGCGGCCGCACTGCATGCACACGAGGTGGTCGTGGTGCTTGCCCTCGTTCAGTTCGAACACGGCCTTGCCGGATTCGAAGTGGTGCCGCACCAGGAGTCCGGCCTGCTCGAACTGGGTGAGCACCCGGTAGACGGTCGCAAGTCCGACGTCGAGGCCGTCGGTGAGGAGCTGCTTGTAGACGTCCTCGGCGGTCAGGTGGCGCACCCGCGACTGCTCGAACACGTTGATGATCTTGAGCCGCGGCAGCGTCGCCTTGAGGCCCGCGCTGCGCAGATCGTGGGGCTGGTTCATCGTCGAGGGCTCCCCGGCCCCGGGAACGCCGGGCCGCCCGGCTATAATAACGAGTCTCGCGCGCCCCGCCCACCGCCCCCGACGTGACGATCCTCCGCCGACTCCTCGCCTGTGCCGCGGCCTCGCTCGCGCTCGCGGGTTGCCAGACGATGGAGACGTACCTGCCGGCGATCCAGTCGTTCGGCGTGTACAAGATGGACATCAACCAGGGCAACTACATCACGCAGGACATGGTCGACCGGCTGAAAGTCGGCCAGAACCGGCAGCAGGTGCGCGTCGCGCTCGGCACGCCGCTCGTGCACAGCGCGTTCCGCGACAACCGCTGGGACTACGTGTACGAGTACACGCGCCACGGCAAGGTGGTCGAGCACCGCCAGTTCACCGTCTTCTTCGTCGACGACAAGCTCGCGCGCTGGGAGGGCGACGAGATGCCGAAGTCGGTCGCCGACCTCAACAGGGCCGCGGCCGAGCGCACGCTCGGCCACATCCCGGCCGCGGACGATCCGGGCATCTTCAGCTGGTTCTTCGACTGGCTGAAGAAATTCCAGTGACCCGCCGCGCATGACCGGGCGCATCCGGACCGCCGTCGCGGGTGCGGGAGGCCGCATGGGCCAGGCGCTCGTCGCCTGCGTGCTCGACGCGGACGACCTCGCGCTCGCCGCGGCGCTCGACGTCGTCGGAGCGCCTTCGGTCGGTCGCGACGCCGGCGCCGCGCTCGGCCGGCCTTCCGGCGTGGTCGTGACGAGCGACCTGGACGCGGCGCTCGCCCGGGCGGACGTGCTGATCGACTTCACGCGGCCGGAAGGCACGCTCGCCCATGCCGCGGCCTGCGAGCGCGCCGGCGTCGCGCTCGTCGCGGGGACGACCGGGCTCGCGGCCGCGCACAAGGCCGCGAGCGCCGGACACGCTCGCGCGATTCCGATCGTCCTGTCGGCGAACATGAGCGTCGGGGTGAACGTGCTCGCGGACCTCGTGACACGCGCGGCGCGCGCGCTGGGCGAGGCGTACGACATCGAGATCGTCGAGATGCACCACCGCCACAAGGTCGACGCGCCCTCCGGCACCGCGCTGATGCTGGGCGAGGCGGCGGCAGCGGGTGCCGGACTCGATCTCGCGAGCGCGGGCGTCTACGCGCGCGAAGGCGTGACCGGCGAGCGCAAGCCCGGGACCATCGGTTTCGCGACGCTTCGCGGCGGCGACGTCGTCGGCGAGCACGCCGTCGTGTTCGCGGGGACGGGCGAGCGGGTCGAACTCGCGCATCGCGCGACCTCGCGCCGGATGTTCGCCGACGGCGCGCTGCGTGCTGCGCGCTACGCCGCCCGGGCGCGACGCGAGGGACGCGCCGGACTGTTCGACATGCAGGACGTGCTGGGGCTGCGCTGAGCGGACGCCGGACGGCGGCCCCCCAGGTTGCCGGGCGAGCCCGATCTCCGGTAGAATTCAGGGCCTTGGCGGGAGTCTCCCGGACGGCGCGGGCGGCTCCCGCTTCGCACGTCCGGCCTCCGGCTTCGAGCCGGGCGAGCCCCCATGACCGACTCCGCGCTCTTTCCTCCGCGCACCCCGGCGATCCTCGCGCTCGCGGACGGGACGCTCGTCCACGGGCGCTCGATCGGTGCGGTCGGGCAGGCGTCGGGCGAGGTCGTGTTCAACACCTCGATGACCGGCTACCAGGAGATCCTGACCGACCCCTCGTACGCCGGCCAGATGATCACGTTCACCCATCCGCACATCGGCAACGTCGGCGTGACGCGCGAGGACGACGAATCGGGGCGGACCTTCGCCTCCGGACTCGTCGTGCGCGACCTGCCCGACCTCGCGTCGAACTGGCGCAGCGAAGGCGACCTCGGCGCGTGGCTCGCGCGGCGCAACATCGTGGGCATCGCGGAGGTCGACACGCGAGCGCTGACGCGCATCCTGCGCGAGAAGGGCGCGCAGAACGGCGCGATCGTCGCTGCGCCGAAGATCGGCTCGGTCGAGATCGAGCAGGCGCTCGCCGCGGCGCGCGAGGCGCCGTCGATGACCGGACAGGATCTCGCGAAGGTCGTGTCGACGCGCGAGGCCTACGACTGGGGGGAGTCGACCTGGACGGCGGGACGGGGATACGGCGAGGCCCCGCCTGCGCGCCATTCGGTGGTCGCCTACGACTTCGGCGTCAAGCGCAACATCCTGCGGATGCTCGTCGCGCGCGGCTGCCGCGTGCACGTGGTGCCGGCGCAGACGCCGGCGCGCGAGGTGCTAGCGCGACGCCCCGACGGCGTGTTCCTCTCCAACGGGCCGGGCGATCCGGAGCCCTGCGGTTACGCGATCGACGCGATCCGCTCTTTTCTCGACGCGGGCCTCCCCACCTTCGGCATCTGCCTCGGGCACCAGCTGCTCGGCCTCGCCGCGGGTGCGCGCACGATGAAGATGAAGTTCGGCCACCACGGCGCGAACCACCCGGTGCTCGAACTCGACAGCGGGCGGGTGATGATCACGAGCCAGAACCACGGCTTCGCGGTCGATCCCGCGACTCTGCCGCCGAACCTGCGGACGACGCACGTCTCGCTGTTCGACCGCTCGCTGCAGGGCCTGGCGTTCACCGACCGGCCCGCGTTCGGGTTCCAGGGCCATCCGGAAGCGAGCCCCGGACCGCGGGACGTGGGGCCGCTGTTCGACCGGTTCGTGTCGATGATGGCGAAGAGCGGCAGCCGGTGACGCGCGATGGGCGGCCGGAGGACCCGCGTCGTGCCGACGCATCGCGAGCGATCCGGGCCTCGCGCGACGCCGCTCCCGGTCCGGCCGCAGTGACACCTCTCCCCGCCGTCGTCCTCCGTCGTCCGCCCGACGCTTCCTCCCATGCCTAAGCGTTCCGACCTCCAGAGCGTGCTGATCATCGGCGCCGGCCCGATCGTGATCGGGCAGGCGTGCGAGTTCGACTACTCCGGCGCACAGGCTTGCAAGGCGCTGCGCGAGGAGGGCTACAAGGTCATTCTCGTCAACAGCAACCCGGCGACGATCATGACCGACCCGGAGATGGCCGACGTCACCTACATCGAGCCGATCACCTGGCCGATGCTGGCGAAGATCATCGAGCGCGAGCGCCCCGACGCCCTGCTGCCGACGATGGGCGGTCAGACCGCGCTCAACTGCGCGCTCGACCTCGCCCGCGAGGGCGTGCTGTCGAAGTTCGACGTCGAGCTGATCGGAGCGTCGAAGAAGGCGATCGACAAGGCCGAGGACCGCGAGAAATTCAAGGCCGCGATGACGCGCATCGGGTTGGGCAGCGCGCGCAGCGGCATCGCGCACTCGCTCGAGGAGGCGCACCGCGCGCAAGGCCAGGTCGGCTTCCCCTGCATCATCCGTCCCTCGTTCACGCTCGGCGGGACCGGCGGCGGCATCGCCTACAACAAGGACGAGTTCGACGAGATCTGCAAGCGCGGGCTCGCGATGAGCCCGACGCACGAACTCCTGATCGAGGAGTCCCTCCTCGGCTGGAAGGAGTTCGAGATGGAAGTGGTGCGCGACCGCAAGGACAACTGCATCATCGTGTGTTCGATCGAGAACCTCGACCCGATGGGCGTGCACACCGGCGACTCGATCACGGTGGCGCCCGCGCAGACGCTGACCGACAAGGAGTACCAGGTCATGCGCGACGCCTCGATCGCGGTGCTGCGCGAGATCGGCGTCGACACCGGAGGCTCGAACGTGCAGTTCGCGATCAATCCAAAGGACGGGCGGATGATCGTGATCGAGATGAACCCGCGCGTCTCGCGGAGTTCGGCGCTCGCCTCGAAGGCGACCGGCTTCCCGATCGCGAAGATCGCGGCGAAGCTCGCGGTCGGCTACACGCTCGACGAACTCGCCAACGACATCACGGGAGGCGCCACGCCGGCGTCCTTCGAGCCGTCGATCGACTACATCGTCACCAAGGTCCCGCGCTTCGCCTTCGAGAAATTCCGTCAGGCCGACGACCGGCTGACCACGCAGATGAAGTCGGTGGGCGAGGTGATGGCGATCGGCCGCACCTTCCAGGAGTCGCTGCAGAAGGCGCTGCGCGGCCTCGAGGTCGGCGTCGACGGCTTCAACCTGAAGACCGTCGACCGCGACCGGATCGGCGACGAACTCGCCTACCCGCGCGCCGAGCGCCTGTGGTACGTCGCCGACGCATTCGGCATCGGCATGACGCTGGAGGAGCTGCACGGCTACACGAAGATCGACCGCTGGTTCCTCGCGCAGATCGAGGAGATCGTGAAGCTGGAGCTGGCCGTCGAGAAGCGCACGCTCGAGTCGCTCACGAAGGAAGAGTTCCGCGAACTGAAGCGCAAGGGCTTCGCCGACCGCCGGCTCGCCCACCTGCTCCACCGGACCGAGGACGAGGTGCGCGCGCGGCGGCACGCGCTCGGCATCCGGCCGGTGTACAAGCGCGTCGACACCTGCGCCGCCGAGTTCGCGACGCAGACCGCCTACCTGTACTCGACCTACGAGGAGGAGTGCGAGGCGCGCCCGACCGGCCGGAAGAAGGTGATGGTGCTGGGCGGCGGTCCGAACCGGATCGGGCAGGGCATCGAGTTCGACTACTGCTGCGTGCACGCGGCGATGGCGCTTCGCGAGGACGGGTTCGAGACCATCATGGTCAACTGCAACCCGGAGACCGTGTCGACCGACTACGACACCTCGGACCGCCTCTACTTCGAGCCGCTGACGCTCGAGGACGTGCTCGAGATCGTGCACGTCGAGAAGCCCTGGGGCGTGATCGTGCAGTTCGGCGGCCAGACGCCGCTGAAGCTCGCGCGCGACCTCGAGCGCAACGGCGTGGCGATCATCGGCACCACGCCGGACATGATCGACGTGGCGGAGGACCGCGAGCGTTTCCAGCAGATGCTGCACCGGCTGGGCCTCAGGCAACCGCCCAACCGCACCGCGCGCACCGAGGAGGCGGCGATCGCCGCGGCCGGCGAGATCGGCTACCCGCTGGTCGTGCGGCCGTCCTACGTGCTCGGCGGGCGCGCGATGGAGATCGTGCACGAGCAGCGCGAACTGGAACGCTACATGCGCGAGGCGGTGAAGGTCAGCAACGACAGCCCCGTGCTGCTCGACCGCTTCCTGAACGACGCGATCGAGGTCGACGTCGACGCGGTGTCCGACGGGCGGCGGGTGGTCATCGGCGGGATCATGGAGCACATCGAGCAGGCGGGCGTGCATTCGGGCGACTCGGCCTGCTCGCTGCCGCCGTACTCGCTGTCGCCGGCGCTGCAGGACGAACTGCGCCGCCAGACCGTCGCGATGGCGAAGGCCCTGAACGTCGTCGGGTTGATGAACGTGCAGTTCGCGATCCAGGACGGCGTGGTCTACGTGCTCGAGGTGAATCCGCGCGCGTCGCGCACCGTGCCCTACGTGTCGAAGGCCACCGGACGTCCGCTCGCGAAGATCGCCGCGCGTTGCATGGCCGGCCGGACGCTCGACGAGCAGGGTGTCGCGGGCGAGATCGTGCCGCCGTACTGCTCGGTCAAGGAGGCGGTGTTCCCGTTCATCAAGTTCCAGGGCGTCGACACCATCCTCGGTCCCGAGATGAAATCGACCGGCGAGGTGATGGGCGTGGGCGAGACCTTCGGCGAGGCGTTCGTCAAGAGCCAGCTCGGCGCCGGCGTGCGACTCCCCGACAAGGGCCGGGTGTTCGTGAGCGTGAGGGACGCCGACAAGCCGCGCGCGGTCGAGTCCGCGCGCATGCTTCATGCACTGGGTTTCGAGATCGTCGCGACCCGCGGCACGGCGGCGGCGCTCTCGTCGGCGGGCGTGCCGGCGGCGGCGGTGAACAAGGTGGCCGAAGGGCGGCCGCACATCGTCGACATGATCGTCAACGACGAGATCGCGATGGTCTGCAACACGGTCGAGGAGAAGCGCAGCGCGATCCACGACAGCCAGGCGATCCGCCGGGCCGCGCTCGCCGGCGAGGTTCCGACGTTCACGACGATCGCCGGGTTCCGCGCCGCGGCGATCGGCATGCAGGGGATGCGCGCGCTCGATGCGGCTTCGATCCAGGAGTTGCACCGCAGGCTTCCGGGAGGGCGGACGTGAGCAAAGTGCCGATGACGGTGGCGGGCGCCGGGAAGCTCAAGGCCGAACTGCAGCGCCTCAAGTCGGTCGAGCGCCCGGCGGTCATCCAGGCGATCGCGGACGCGCGCTCGCACGGCGACCTGTCGGAGAACGCCGAGTACGCGGCGGCGAAGGAGCGCCAGGGCTTCATCGAGGGGCGCATCCTCGAAGTCGAGGGCAAGCTCGCCAACGCGCAGGTCATCGACCCCAAGCTGATCGACGCCGACGGCCGGTGCGTGTTCGGCGCGACGGTGGCGCTCGAGGACGGGACCTCGGGCGACGCCGTGAGCTACC
>DAOMBL010000053.1:0-11840 GCA_035427325.1 Casimicrobiaceae bacterium | reverse complement strand
CCTCCCGTCAGTCCGCACGGGCGACGCACGAGAGACCCGCGTCGGCGAATGGGTCGTCGCGATCGGCGCGCCCTACGGCCTCGAGCACTCGGTGACCTCGGGCATCGTGAGCGCCAAGGCGCGCTCGCTGCCGGGCGACACCGTCGTGCCGTTCATCCAGACCGATGCCGCGGTGAACCCCGGCAACTCGGGCGGTCCGCTGTTCAACATGGACGGCGAGGTGATCGGCATCAACTCGCAGATCTTCTCGCGCTCGGGCGGCTTCCAGGGACTCGCGTTCGCGGTGCCGATCAATGTCGCGCTCGACGTGAAGGACCAGATCGTCGCGCACGGCAAGGTGAGCCACGGCAAGCTCGGCGTCACCGTCCAGGAAGTGAACCAGGCGCTCGCCGAGAGCTTCGGCATGAAGCAGCCGGGCGGCGCGCTCGTGAGTTCGGTGCAGAAGGCCGGTCCCGGCGACAAGGCGGGCCTCCAGCCGGGCGACGTGATCCTGTCGTTCGACGGTCAGGCGATCGGGAAGTCGGGCGACCTCCCGGCGCTCGTCGCGTCGGTGAAGCCGGGCTCGAACGTCACGATGCAGGTGTGGCGCGACGGCAAGCCGGTCGACCTCACCGCGACGGTGGGCGACCGCGGCGACGGCAAGGTCCCGTCGACCAGGCGCGCCGATGCGGGCGAAGGCAAGCTCGGCGTCGTGGTGCGCCCGCTCTCGAAGGACGAGAAGGACGCCGCGAAACTCGCGAGCGGCCTCGTCGTCGAGGACGTCGGCGGCGCCGCGGAGAAGGCCGGCGTGCGTCCGGGCGACGTGATCGTGTCGGCGAACCGCACGCCGGTGTCGAGTCCCGCCGAACTCAAGGGCATCGTGGACAAGGCCGGCAAGGCGATCGCGCTGCTGATCCAGCGCGACGACGCGCGGATCTTCGTGCCGGTGCCGCTCGGCTGACGCCCCATGCCGGCCGCCGATCGATGAGACAGCGCAGGTTTCCGCTCGGGTGAGCGGCGTTGGGGTTGGGTGCCCCGAGCGGGCCTTCCGGCAGGCGGGCCCGTTTTTTTTTGCCCGTACGGATTGCCCGGTGCAGGCGTCGAATCGGAGGTCGAGTTGACCTGAAAGCTATGAATATGATATCATTCTGATACCGACGCGAACCGAAGCGTCCGTCCCATCCGAGGAGACGACGATGCCCGCGACCGCCCTTCCCCCCTCGCCCCGGCAGGACGCGCACGAAGAGCGGGCGATGCCCACCGCCAACGGCTTCGCGATGCTGGCCTTGGGTCTCGCGCTCCTCCTCGCCGCCGCCTGGCAGGTCGTCGCGATGATCGGTGCGGGACGGACGACGCTGTTCACGGTCGGCGCGATCCTCGTCATGCTGGTCGCGGGAATCCTGATCCTCGCGGGCCTCTACACGCTGCAACCCAACGAGGCGGCGAACCTGCTGCTGTTCGGCGCCTACCGGGGCACCAGCCGGGTGTCCGGGCTGCGCTTCACCCATCCGTTCTACACGCGCAGGAAGCTTTCGCTCCGCGCGCGGAACCTCCCCGGCGACCGCCTCAAGGTCAACGACAAGCGCGGCAATCCGATCGAGATCGCCGCGGTCGTCGTCTGGCGCGTCGACGACACCGCCAAGGCGGCCTTCGACGTCGACGACTACGAGGCGTACGTCAAGGTGCAGAGCGAGGCTGCGGTGCGCCACCTCGCCTCGTCGTTCGCCTACGACGAGGACGACACGGCCGGCGCCCGCAGCGGCCCGACGCTGCTCGGCTCGGCCAACGTGGTCACGCTCGCCCTCGTGCGCGAACTGCAGGCCCGGCTCGCGCAGGCCGGCGTCGTCGTCGAGGAGGCGCGCCTCACGCACCTCGCCTACGCTCCGGAGATCGCGCAGGTGATGCTGCGCCGCCAGCAGGCCGAGGCGATCATCACCGCGCGGCAGAAGATCGTGCACGGCGCGGTCTCGATGGTCGAGATGGCGCTCGCCGAACTCTCGGCGAAGCACGTCGTCGAACTGGACGACGAACGCAAGGCGGCGATGGTCCAGAACCTGATGACGGTGCTGTGCGCCGAGACCGACGTGCAGCCGGTCATCAACGCCGGAACGCTCTATACGGGTTGAGGACCCGGCCGTGTCGCGCATCGCAGGCATCGCGCTCGGCACCGCGACGGCGGTCGCGGCCGTGCTCGTCGCGGCCACGGCGGCAGGATTGCCCGATCCGGTCGCGACGCACTTCTCCGGCAGCGGCCGGGCAGACGGCTGGACGTCGCGACCGGTCTACGCCGCGTCGATGACCGTGCTCACGCTCGCCGTCCCCCTCGCGACCTGGTTGTCGCTCGCCTGGCTGCCGCGGCGCTGGCCGCGCCTCGTCAACCTCCCCAACCGCGACCACTGGTTCGCGCCCGAGCGCCGCGAAGCCACGCTCGCGCGGCTCGCCCGCTTCGGCATCCTGCTCTCGGCCGCGGTGCTCGCGTTGATGGTCTCGGTGCACGTCGGCGTCGTCGATGCGAACCGCCGCGTGCCGCCGGCCGCCGGCAGCACGATCCTGGTCTTGCCCGCCGTCTTCGGACTCGCGATCGCCGCGCTCGGGATCGCGTCGGTCCTCCGATTCCATCGGCGCCCGGACATCCGCCGTTGAGCGCGCGCAAGGCCTTCCTGCTGCGGATCGATCCGGCGCTGTGGGCATCGCTCGAGGCGCTGGCCCGGCGCGAACTGCGCAGCGTGAACGCGCAGATCGAGTTCATCCTGCGCGACGCGCTCGCCAGGCGCGGGACGGTGCCGCCGCCCGTCATCGTCCCGGAGAAGGACGATGACGGAGGCGCGGACGAGTGAGGCCCGGCCCGCGGGTCCCTCGACGTCCGGGCCGAATTGCGCGACGATGCGCTGCGGGGCCCGTACGCCCCCGTTCCCCACCGCCGCGGAGGACCCGATGACGACCCGGTCCGAGACGACACGCTTCCTCGCGTTGCTCGCCGCAGCCGCGGCGCTGCTTCCGGTGCCCCCGGCGCTCGCGCAGGATTTCGACGCGATGATCCGCGAGCAGATGAACCAGATGAACCGGAACATCGAACTCGGCAACCAGATGGTCAACCAGATGGTCCAGCAGCGCATGCAGGACCCGCAGGTGTGGGCCGCCTACCAGCAGTACGTCGGCCAGATGCGCATGCGCGGCCAGATGCCGATGGACTACCCGACGTTCACGTACAACTACATCTACACGCGCGGGTTCTCGAGCGACGGCATCGCGCAGGCGCGCGCCAACGAGTCGGCGAACCAGGCGGCCGAGCGCGCGGCGGCGCAGCGGCTGCGCGACGCCGAGGCGCAGCGCGGCGCGGCGCAGCAGCAGCAGCGGGACAGCTACTTCGCCAACCAGCAGGAAGCCGGACGCGGCCTGATCGGACAGAGCACCTTCGTCGCGCCGAACGGCTACGCGATGCCGTTGCCGCACACCTGGCCCGCGAACAGCTACCAGCAGTACCAGGGGAACACGTACTTCGTCGACCCGGGCGGCAACTACTACGTGCGCGGCAACGACGGCTACTGGTATCCGCTCTCGCGCCGCTAGCGCCGGCGCGTCAGGTCGCCGCCTCTCCCAGCGCGCGCGCGAGGAAGGCGCCGATCGCCCGGAGTTCTTCGAGCGCGGCCGTGTGCTCCATCGGATAGGCGTGCCACTCGACCGGCCAGCCCGTCGCGACGAGCGCGTCGCGCGAGGCCTCGGCGAGCGCGATCGGAATCACCGGATCGCGCCTGCCGTGCGCCATGAAGACCGGCGTCCGGCGATTCGCCGCCGACGCCTCGGTCGCGAGCTTCGACGGCTCGACGACGTAGGTCGACAGCGCGACGATCCCCGCGAGGCGCTCCGCGTGGCGGACGCCCGTGTACAGCGCGATCGCCCCGCCCTGCGAGAACCCCGCGAGCACGATGCGTGACGACGCCACGCCGCGCGCGCGCTCCGCGGCGACCATCGCCTCGATGCGGTCGCGCGACGCGCGCACTCCGTCGACATCGGCGCGGGAACCGAAGTCGGCGGACCGGACGTCGTACCACGCCGGCATGACGTAGCCCTGGTTGATCGTCACCGGGATCGACGGGGCATGCGGAAACAGGAAGCGGACCCGCAGCGACGCCGGCAGCGCGAGTTCCGGCACGACCCCGGACCACCCGTCGCCGGTGTCGCCGAGGCCGTGCATCCAGATGACCGACGCGTCGGGATTCGCGGCGGTGTCGACGACGACGGCGGGAAGGAGCGTTGCATTCATGGCGTTGGCTTCGCGACAGGACCGCCGATTCTAGCGGTCGGCCCGGTTCTCCGCTGCCGCTGCCCGACACCCGCCGTGCGGCACGATCGTACCGCCCCATCGCGCTCCCGCGAAGCGCGGCGTCCGGGCCCTCCGCCGCGGGCGCACCAGCCCGACGGATGCGATCGTCGCGGGACCTGTGCGAGAATCGCCCTCCGGCCGCGCGGCCAGGCACCGCGGCCCGGTCCCCCGCCCATGCGCCGAACGACCCGTCTCAGGCAACTCATCGCCGCCCCCCGCATCGTCGTGATGCCCGGCGTGCACGACGCGCTCGGCGCGAAGATCGCCGAGGCCGCGGGCTTCGATGCGATCACGCAGGGCGGCTACAGCGCGACCGCGTCGCTCCTCGGAGCGCCGGACTCCTCGCAGCTCTCGCTGACCGAGATGTCGCAGATGTACTCGCGGATCGCCGATGCGACCGCGCTGCCGATCCTCGCCGACGCGGACACCGGGTTCGGCAACGTCACCAACGTCGCGCGCACCGTCCGGCTCTACGAGAAGGCGGGGGTCGCGGGGCTCTTCATCGAGGACCAGGTGTTCCCGAAGCGCTGCGGCCACATGGCGGGCAAGGCCGTGGTGCCGACCGCCGAGTGGCTCGCGAAGATCCGCTCGGCGCTCGACGCGCGCGTCGACCCGGACTTCGTCGTGATGGCGCGCACCGATGCGCTGGCCGTGCACGGCATCGACGACGCGATCGAGCGCGCGCAACTCGCCCGGGAGGCCGGGGCCGACCTGCTGTTCGTCGAGGCGCCGACCGACGTCGGGCAGATGCGACGCATCTGCCGCGAGGTGCCCGGTCCCTGCCTCGCGAACAACGTCGAGGCCGGGCGCACGCCGATCCTCGCGGCCTCCGAACTCGAGGCGATCGGGTACGCGGCGGTGGTCTTCCCGGTCGCGGCGACCTACGCGGTCGCGCACGCGCTCCGCGACCTGTTCGCGACAATCCGGCGCACCGGCACGACGGCGGACGCCGCGTCCTCGCTCGTCACCTTCGACGAGTTCAACGAACTGGTCGGGCTCTCCGCGCAACGGCGCCGCGAATCGCTCCTCACCGAGGATGCCGAAGCGCGGGTCGCGCGGCATCCGAGAACCTGATCCCCTTCCCCTCCCGCATCCCTGCCCAGGAGCCACCGATGATCCCGAACCCGCGTTTCCTCGCCGCCGCGTTCGCGCTGGCCTTCGCCGCCTCGGCGACGGCGCAACCGGTCGTCATGCGCATCTCGCACCAGGTGCCGCCCGCGCACCACATGACCAAGCTCCTCGAGAGCTTCGCGGCCGACGTGAAGGCCAGGACCAACGGCGGCGTCGACGTCCAGCTCTACGGCTCCGAGCAGCTCGCGAAGGCGGCGGAGAACTTCCCGCAGGTCGCGCGCGGCACGATCGAGGCGGCGATGAGCGTGAACCCGCAGTGGGGCAAGACGATCCCCGAGATGAGCGCGACGCTCATTCCCTACTCGATGGGCGACCTCGAGCGCATCAAGCGCTTCCCGAAGTCGGAGGCGCGCAAGTTCCTCGACGCGAAGCTCGCGGAGCGCGGCGTGCACAGCGTCGCCTGGCTCTACATCACGCGCCAGACGATCATCACGTCGAGCAAGCGGCCGATCGTCGCGATCGACGACTTCAAGGGCGTCAAGATCCGCGGGCTCAACTCGATGACCGACACGGGCCTCGCGGCGGCCGGCGCGGCACCCTCGGCGATGGCGGGTTCCGAGGTCTACCAGGCGCTGCAGTCCGGCGTGCTCGACGCCGGGCTGACCGACGTGTCCGCCGCGTTCAGCCGCAAGTACTTCGAGGTCCAGAAGTACGGCACGGTCGGCCCGATCTACACGATCTACTTCCACATGTACGTGAATCCCGCCTGGTGGACGAAGCTCAAGCCCGAGTACCGGCAGGCGATCGAGGCCGCGGCCGCGAAGGTCGAGTCCGACGCGATCGGCGTGACCGAGGCCACGGCCGAAGCCGCGATCCGGGACCTGCAGACGAAGGGGATGGCGATCCACCTGCAGACGCCCGCCGAGCAGGCCGCGTGGCGCGCGGTGATGGAGCCCGCGGTGCGCGACGCGTTCCTCAAGTCCGCGCCCGAGGGCGGTCCGAAGATCATCGAACTGCTCGGCAAGATCTGATTCGCCCGCGGGCCTCCGCTTGTTGAAGGCGCTCCAGGGCCTCGTGCGCGCGCTCGCGCGCACGGGGATCGCGCTCTCGGCCGCCGCGACGCTCGCGTCGATGGCGGTCATCGGCTATTCGGTGGTGATGAGGTACTTCCTCAACCACCCGACGCCCTGGGTCGACGAACTGGTCGGCTACCTGCTCGTCGCCGCGGTGATGCTGGCCGCCGCCGACGCGCTGCTCCACGGCGAGCACATCTCGGTGGACGTGATCACCGAACGGCTCGGCACGCGCGGCCGCTACCTCGTCGCGCTGGGCGGCCTCCTCGCGGTCGCGGCCTCCGCCGCGCTGCTCGCCTGGGAGGGCGTCGACATGGTCGCCTTCTCGCGCATGGTCGGCCTGCGGTCCAACGGCTACCTCGCCGTCCCGATGTGGCTGCCGCAGCTCGTGCTGCCGGTCGGCGCGGCGCTCCTCGGCGTCGCGGCGATCGTCACGCTCGTCGCCGCGTGGCGCGAGGGGCGCCTTCCCGCGCAGGACGCGCGCGACCGCCGCGCCGAGTACCGCGAGTAGCGGCGCGATGCTGTTCGCCGCGATCCTCGTGGGTCTCGTCGCCGTGCTGCTGACCGGCGTCCCGGTGTTCGCCGGACTCACGCTGTTCGCCACCGCGATCGTCTACGTGGCCGAGGGCAACCTGGGCGGCATGGCCGACCTCGTGTTCGGCAAGCTCAACACCTACCTGCTGGTCGCCATCCCGCTGTTCACGCTGATGGCGCACTTCATGATCCGCGGCAAGGTGGTCGACGACCTCTTCGGCGCCGCGCACACGCTGCTGCGCCACCTTCCCGGCGGCATGGGGGTCGCGACGGTCGCCGCCTGCACGGTGTTCGCGGCGATCTCCGGGTCGAGCGTCGCCACCGCGCTCACCATCGGATCCGCCGCGATCCCCCTGATGATCCGCTACGGATACAGCCCGCGCTTCGCCTACGGCGTGGTCGGCGGCGGCGGCACGCTCGGCATCCTGATTCCACCGTCGGGACCGATGGTGCTCTACGGCGTCGTGTCCGACACCTCGATCGGGGCGCTGTTCATGGCGGGCGTGCTCCCCGGCCTGATGCTCGCCGCGATCTTCGCGCTCTACTGCATGACCGCCGCGAAGCTCTCCCGCCATCCGGTGCGCGTCGAACCGCGCGCGAGCGCGCGCGAAGCGCTCGCGGCGCTGCGTCGTTCGGCCTGGGCATTGGCGCTGCCGGTGCTCGTGCTCGGCGGCATGTATTTCGGCGTGTTCACCGCCACCGAGGCCGCCGCCGCGGGCGCGCTCGGCGCGCTCGCGATCGCCACGCTGGTCTACCGCAGCCTGGGCCTGCGCGACGTCTGGCAGTCGGCGATCGACGCCGCGCGCAACTCGGCGATGCTGTTCCTGATCCTGGCGGCCGCGGCGATGCTCGGCAACGCGCTCACCAAGCTGCGCATCCCGAACCAGATGGTGGACCTGGTCGCCCAGCACGGCCTGTCGCAGACGGCCTTCCTGCTCGCCGTGATGGCGCTGGTGTTCGTGCTCGGCATGTTCCTCGAGACGATCTCGATCATCCTGATCACGACGCCGGTCGTGCTGCCGGTGCTCGCGGCGCTCCACATCAACCCGATCTGGTATGGAATCCTGCTGACGATCAACCTCGAACTCGCGCTGATCACGCCGCCGGTCGGCATGAACCTGTTCGCGATCAAGGCGATCGCGCCGGCGTCGATCGGCGAGATCATCGCCGGCGTGCTGCCCTACGTCGTGCTGCTCGTCGTCGGGCTCGCCCTGGTGCTCGCCTTCCCGTCGATCGCGCTCTGGCTGCCGGGAACGATGCGCTACCAGTGATCGACCCACTCGATCCGGGAACGACCCCAGTGCGGGGAGGGGTGTCCCGGGTTGCGGTGCGAATTGCCCGGCGCCCCCCGCCGGCGTAAACTGCGCGCCACCAAGCGCGGCGGGCCACGAGCCCGCGCGGCGCACGCTTCGGCGGAGCCCCATCGTCAGGCTCCGGAGCATCCCGAGACACGATCTTTGCGGAGCCTTGTTCGATGTCCCCATCCGGTCCCTCCTCCGGCGTCGCGCTCGCGAACGTCACGCTCGACGACAAGTACGCGCTCGACCACGGCCGCGTCTACCTGACCGGCATCCAGGCGTTCGTCCGGCTGCTGATCCTGCAGCAGCAGCGCGACAGGGCGGCCGGGCTCAACACCGGCGGCTTCGTCTCCGGCTACCGCGGCAGCCCGCTCGGCGGCCTCGACCAGGCGCTGTGGAGCGCGCGCAAGTTCCTCGAGCGCGCGAACGTGAAGTTCCAGCCGGGGCTGAACGAGGACCTGGCGGCCACGTCGATCTGGGGCACGCAGCAGGTGAACCTGCACCCGGGCGCCGCCGTCGACGGCGTCTACGCGATGTGGTACGGCAAGGGCCCGGGCGTCGACCGCTGCGGCGACGTGTTCAAGCACGCGAACTACGCCGGCACGTCGAAGCACGGCGGCGTGCTCGTGCTGGCCGGCGACGACCACGCGGCGAAATCGTCGACGGTGCCGCACCAGTCGGACCACGCATTCTCGGCGGCGATGATCCCGGTGCTCTATCCGTCGAGCGTGCAGGAGATCCTCGACCTCGGCCTCCACGGCTGGGCGATGAGCCGCTACTCGGGGCTGTGGATCGGCTTCAAGTGCGTGGCCGACACGGTCGAGAGTTCGGCGTCGGTGTCGATCGACCTTGAACGCGTGAAGATCGTCGTGCCCGACGACTTCCCGCTGCCGCCCGACGGCGTGTCGATCCGCTGGCCCGATCCGTTCCTCGCGACCGAGGCTCGGCTGCAGGACTACAAGATCTACGCGGCGCTCCACTACGCCCGCGTCAACAAGCTCAACCGGATCGTCGTCGACAGCCCGAACCCGCGGCTCGGCATCGTCACCTCGGGCAAGAGCTACCTCGACGTGCGGCAGGCGCTCGACGACCTCGGCCTCGACGAGCGCGACATGGCCGACCTCGGCATCCGCCTCTACAAGATCTCGATGCCCTGGCCGCTCGAGCCCGAGGGCGTGCGCGAGTTCGCCGAAGGCCTGGACGAGATCCTCGTCGTCGAGGAGAAGCGCCAGGTCGTCGAGTACCAGCTGAAGGAACAGCTCTACAACTGGCGCGACGACGTCCGTCCGCGCGTGGTCGGCAAGTTCGACGAGAAGGGCGAATGGGTGCGCCCGCACGGCGACTGGCTGCTGCCCGCGGCCGGCGAACTCACGCCCGCCATGATCGCTCGCGTGATCGCCGGGCGCATCGATCGGCTCGGCCTGCACCCGAAC
The DNA here is from genome assembly GCA_035427325.1 of Casimicrobiaceae bacterium. Lineage (GTDB taxonomy): Bacteria > Pseudomonadota > Gammaproteobacteria > Burkholderiales > Casimicrobiaceae > VBCG01. Next base: position 2,128 of record DAOMBL010000053.1, on the reverse strand, counting down.
GAGGGCGACCGCAAGAGGATCGCCGATCGCGTGGCGTTCATCAACGCGAAGGAGGCGGCGCTCGCGAAGCCGCGCATCTCGATCGCGCGCACGCCCTACTTCTGCTCCGGGTGCCCGCACAACACGTCGACGCGCCTCCCCGAGGGGAGCCGCGCGACCGCGGGCATCGGTTGCCACGTGATGGCGATCTGGATGGACCGATCGACCTCCGAGTTCACGCACATGGGCGGCGAGGGCGTGCCGTGGATCGGCCAGGCGCCGTTCACGCGCGAGAAGCACATCTTCGCGAACCTGGGCGACGGCACCTACTCCCACTCGGGATTGCTCGCGATCCGCGCCGCGATCGCCGCGAAGGTCAACATCACCTACAAGAACCTCTACAACGACGCGGTGGCGATGACCGGCGGCCAGCCGATCGACGGGCCGCTCACGCCGCAGGACATCGCGCGCCAGGTCGCGGCCGAAGGCGTCGCGAGGATCGTCGTGGTGACCGACGAACCGGGCAAGTATCCGTCGGGCTACTTCGACCCGTCGATCGAGATCCACCACCGCGACGACCTGGACCGCGTGCAGCGGTCGCTCCGCGAGGTCGAAGGCGCGACGGTGCTCCTGTACGACCAGACCTGCGCCGCCGAGAAGCGCCGCCGCCGCAAGCGCGGCACCTTTCCCGATCCGGCGAAGCGGGTCTTCATCAACGAACTGGTCTGCGAAGGCTGCGGCGACTGCGGCGTCGCGTCGAACTGCGTGTCGGTCGCCCCGCTCGAGACCGAGTTCGGCCGCAAGCGCACGATCGACCAGTCCTCGTGCAACAAGGACTATTCCTGCGTCAACGGCTTCTGCCCGTCGTTCGTCACCGTCGAGGGCGGAAGCCTGCGCAAGCCGAAGCAGGCCGAGGCGCTCGACTTCGCCGCGCTGCCGCCCCCGCCCTCGACGCCGTCGATCGCCGCGCCCTACGGCATCCTCGTGACCGGCATCGGCGGCACCGGGGTCGTCACGATCGGCGCGCTGCTCGGCATGGCCGCGCACCTCGAAGGACGCGGCGTGTCGGTGCTCGACATGGCCGGGCTCGCGCAGAAGAACGGTTCGGTCGTCTCGCACGTGCGCATCGCCGACACCCCGGAAAAGCTCCACGCGACGCGCATCGCGGCGGGCGAGGCCCGGCTCGTGCTCGCCTGCGACATCCTGACCGGCGTCGGCTACGAATCGATCGCCAAGATGCAGCGCGGCGTGTCGAAGGCCCTCGTCAACACCGGCCTCGTGATGCCGGCGGACTTCACGCGCAAGCCCGACCTCGTCTTCCCGCTGGGTTCGATGGAGCGCGAGATCGCCGACGCGGTCGCTCCCGGCGACGCCGAGTTCCTCGACGCGTCGACCATGGCCACGCGGCTCATGGGCGATTCGATCGCGACCAACCTGTTCATGGTCGGCTACGCGTACCAGCGCGGCCTGCTGCCGCTCTCGGAAGCCTCGATCCTGCGCGCGATCGAACTCAACGCGACCTCGGTCGATTCGAACAAGCGCGCATTCCAGTGGGGCAGGATGGCCGCCCACGCGCCCGACCGGGTCAGGGAGGCGGCCAGCCCGAAGAGCGCGCTGCCCGAGTCGCAGCGACTGTCCGGCTCGCTCGACGAGATCGTCGAGCGCCGCGTGAAGTTCCTCACCGGGTACCAGGACGCGGCGTACGCGAAGGCCTACGCGGATCTCGTCTCGCGCGTGCGCACGACCGAGGCGCGGGTGATGCCGGGCTCGACCGCGCTCGCCGAGGCGGTTGCGCGCTACGATTTCAAGCTCCGCGCGATCAAGGACGAGTACGAGGTCGCACGGCTCTACGCCGAGTCCGACTTCGCGGCACGGGTGGCCGAGACCTTCGAAGGCGACTACAAGCTCGTCTTCCACCTCGCTCCGCCGATCACGAACAAGCCCGATCCCGCGACCGGCGTCGCGAAGAAGTCCTCCTACGGTCCGTGGATGATGAAGGCCTTCCGGATGCTCGCGAGGCTGCGCCGCTTCCGCGGCGGCGCGCTCGACGTCTTCGGTCGCTCCGAGGAGCGGAAGCTGGAACGCCGCCTGCTCGTCGCGTACGAACCGCTCATCGACGAAGTGCTCGGGAAGCTCGCGCCCAACAACC
>DAOMBL010000052.1:0-11912 GCA_035427325.1 Casimicrobiaceae bacterium | reverse complement strand
GGCGCGGCCGCGACGCGGCGTTCGTGTTCGGAACCGAGATGTCCGGCCTCGCCAACGAGGAACTCGCGCGGTGCACCGCGGTCGCGACGATCCCGGCGAATCCCGCGTTCTCCTCGCTCAACCTCGCGTCGGCGGTGCAGGTCGCGGCCTACGAGGCGCGGGTCGCCGCCTTGGGCGACCTGGCGTGGCGCGCGCCACGCTTCGCGCCGGCGACGAGCGAGGCGATCGACGCGCTCGCCGCGCACGCGGAGCGCACGTTCGTCGCGATGCGGTTCCTGCATCCGGAGATGCCGAGGAGGCTCATGCCCCGGCTGCGGCGGTTGTTCGCTCGCGCGGGTCTCGAGCGCGAGGAGGTCAACATCCTGCGCGGGATCCTCGCGCGCATCGACCAGCTGATCGGACGGGCGCGATGAGCGCCGCCGCAGGACCTTCGGGCCGGCGTCGATGGTTTCGGCGACGCGCGGTCGACGACGACCGGCCTCCCGGCGACACGCGATGCCGCAACTGCGGGACCGTGGCCCCGGGCGCGTACTGTCCAGCGTGCGGGCAGGAGACGCGCGTCGCGCTGCCTGGCGCCGGGGAATTCATGCGCGAGGCCGCCGGCCGGTACGTGGCGTTCGACGGCACGATGTGGCGCACGCTCGCGCTGCTCGCCGTGCGTCCCGGGTTCCTGACCCGCGAATACCTGGCCGGCAGGCGCGTTCGCTACGTACGGCCTGCGCGACTCGTGCTGGTGCTCGCGATCGTGCTGTTCGCGGCGATCCGGCTGACGGGCGGCGACGAGCACCTCGTGCTCCGGGCGGACGCGACCACCGCGACGTCCGATGCGGGCGACGCGACCCGCGCCGCGGGTCCGTCCGCGCAGGAAGAGGGAAGGGCCGCCGCGTCGGCCGCGCCGAGGGGCCGATCGGCCATCGCCGTGGAGGGGGACGCCCTGTCGCTCGACGCCGGCTCCACGCGGTTCGAGATCGACGAGAACCTCGACTTCCGCATCGTGGGCATCGATTCGCCGCTCGTGCGACGCATCGACGCGCGCTTCGCGAGCTTCAATCGCCTCGACCGGGACGAGAAACTGCGCGCGGTCGCGGCGGGCATGCTGCGTTTCGGCCCCTACGCGCTGGTGGCCATGCTCCCCGTCTTCGCGCTGCTGATGCAGGCCCTCTACCTCGGGAGGGCGCATCGCTATCCTGGCCGGCCGCGGCGCTACGCGGAACACCTGGTCTACGGGGCTCACAACCACGCGTTCGTGGCGCTGGTCGGCACCCTCGGCGTCGTCGTCGACCGTGGACCGGCGAGCCTGCTGCTGGCCGCGTGGGCCGCCGTCTACCTCCTGGCGTCGATGCACGTCGTCTATCGCGGACGATGGACCGGCGTCCTGGCGCGCGCATTCGTCGCGTCGGTCGTCTACCTGCTCCTGTTCGTGCTGGCGGTCGCAGGACTCGTGGTGGCGGCGGTGCTGTTCCGCTGACCGCCGGGACCGGACGGCTTCGCGTGCGCCGCGACGACCGACGCGCCCGACACCGCGTGGCGCGTACGCCGGACTCGGCCGCTGGCGGTCAGGTGCGCGAGCCGAGCCACGCGAGCACGTCGTGCGTCATCTCGTCGCGCACGTCGAGAAGCAGGTGGTGCCAGGCGTCCGGGTAGGTCTTGAGCGTCTTGTCGCGTGCGCCGGCGATCGCGTGGAGCGCGATCGTGCCGTCGGCCGGGACGATGCGGTCGGCGAGTCCGTGCATCAGCAGCAGGGGCACGGTGAGGTCGTCGGCGCGGCGCATCACGCGCTCGATGCCGTCGAGCGTCGCCTGGGCGAGCGCGGGGGTGATCCTGCCGAGCTGCAGCTGCGGATCGTCCAGGTACCACGCGAGCGTGGCCGGATCGCGCGCGATGCCGGCGAGGTCGAGACCCGGGTCGAGGCGGAGCCGCGGCGCGAGCCTGCACAGCAGCGGGAGCAGGCGCCGCTTGAATCCGCTCGCGTTGCCGACGTCGAGCGCCGGTGCGCCCGCAATGATGCCGGCGAGGCTCTCGTGCGGATCGAACGCGGCGGTGAGCGCCAGCAATCCGCCCAGGCTGCCGCCCATCACGAAGACGGGACGCCCGTCCGCCTCGTCCGCCGCGAGGTCGATCGCGCGCGCCAGGTCGCGCGTGAGCACGTCGAGATTCCGCGCATACAGGCGCGGACCCTGCGACTCGCCGTGGCCCCGCAGGTCGAAGGCGAGGACGGCGTATCCGTGCGCGGCCAGCGTCTGATGGAACGGAGGATAGGGCCGGGCGCGCCGGTGCTCGCCCAGGCCATGCATGAACACGACGGCTGCCCGCGGCGCACCGGCGGGCAGCCAGCGCTCGGCGGCAATCTGGACCAGAGGTTGCGACCGTGGGTCGGCGCCGTCGGGCATCGGCGTGCGTTCGGGGCGGTGACGGGGCGAGCGAGTGTAGCAAGTAACCTCGCTCACGAAGGGGACTCCAGGCAATACTTGAGCGATTTGATCGGATATGAGAGCATGCGCGGATGTTCGACCGACTCCGGGAAGACATCGCCGTCGTGTTCGACCGCGACCCCGCGGCGCGCACGCGCTTCGAGGTGCTCACCTGCTACCCGGGACTGCACGCGCTCGTGTGGCATCGGGTGGTGGCGAACCGGCTGTGGCGCAGCGGGTTCAAATGGCTGGCCCGGCTGGTGTCGCACCTCGGACGGTTCCTCACGGGCATCGAGATCCATCCCGGGGCGACGATCGGGCGGCGCGTGTTCATCGACCACGGCATGGGCATCGTGATCGGCGAGACCGCGGAGATCGGCGACGACACCACGCTCTACCATGGGGTCACGCTCGGCGGAACGTCGTGGAACAAGGGCAAGCGGCACCCGACGCTCGGCAGGAACGTGGTCGTCGGCGCTGGCGCCAAGATCCTCGGGCCGATCCTCGTGGGGGATGGCGCGAAGGTGGGTTCGAACGCGGTGGTCGTGCGCGACGTGCCGGCAGGCGCGACGGCCGTCGGCATCCCGGCCCGCATCCACGAGGCCCCCGACGAGCACCGCCAGGAACAGGCCGCGAAACTCGGATTCTCCGCCTATGCGATCGGCAAGGACGTCGACGACCCGATGGTCCAGGCGATCCACACGTTGCTCGACCACGTCGCCGCGACCGACGCGAGGCTCGACCGGCTGGTCGAGGGTCTGCAGCGTGGCGGGGTACCGTGCGGGGAGGACCAGGCGGTCGCGGACGGCTTCGATCCGCAGCAGATCAATCGCACGATCGGCTGAACTTCGCCCGGTTATAGTTGACTAAAACATTCGGGAATAGGACAATGCCGTCTGGGAAGCGGAATTGCCCATGACACAGATGGGGTTATCCGCGCTGCGGCGGTGCATCCGTGCCTGAGGCAGGCATGACGCCGCGGCGCGACACAGACGAGAGGAACGAGCCATGCGCCTGACGACGAAGGGCCGCTTCGCGGTGACCGCGATGATCGACGTGGCGATGCAGGGCCGGGACGGTCCGGTGACGCTCGCCGCGGTGTCGGAGCGGCAGAAGATTTCGCTCTCCTACCTCGAGCAGCTGTTCGGCAAGCTGCGCCGCGCCGGACTGGTCGACAGCGTCCGCGGACCGGGCGGCGGCTACAACCTGGCGCGCGGGGGCGACACGATCTCGGTGGCCGACGTGATCCTGGCGGTCGACGAGCCGATCGACGCGACGCAATGCGGGGGGCGCGAGAACTGCCACGACGACAAGCGGTGCATGACGCACGAGTTGTGGTCGGGCCTGAACGCGCACATCTTCTCCTACCTGAGGTCGATCACGCTGGACGAACTCGTGCGCCAGCAGGCCGAGCGCACGGACGGCGAGCCGGTCGTGCTGCACGACCACCGCCGGGCCAGCCGACGCCCCTCCGAGCCCGTCGCCGCCTGAATCCTTCACGCCTGGATCCCGCCATGAAGCTCCCGATCTATCTCGATTATTCCGCGACGACGCCGGTCGATCCGCGCGTCGCGCAGGCCATGATCCCGTGGCTGACCGAGCGCTTCGGCAATCCGGCGTCGCGTTCGCACGCGTACGGCTGGGACGCGGAAGAAGCGGTCGAGACGGCGCGCGGCCACGTCGCCGCGCTGGTCAACGCCGACCCGCGCGAGATCGTGTGGACCTCCGGCGCGACCGAGTCGATCAACCTCGCGCTCAAGGGCGCCGCGCACTTCTACAAGGACAAGGGCCGCCACCTGGTCACGGTGAAGACCGAGCACAAGGCGACGCTCGACACGATGCGCGAACTCGAGCGCGAAGGCTACGAGGTCACCTGGCTCGACGTCGACGGCGAGGGCATGGTGCCGATCGCCGCGTTCGAGGCGGCCCTGCGGCCGGACACGATCGTCGTGTCGGTGATGATGGTGAACAACGAGATCGGCGTCGTGCAGGACGTCGCCGCGATGGGCGAGGCCTGCCGCAAGCGGGGGATCGTCTTCCACGTCGACGCGGCGCAGGCGACCGGCAAGCTGCCGATCGACCTCGGCAAGCTCAAGGTCGACCTGATGAGCTTCTCGGCGCACAAGACCTACGGCCCGAAGGGCATCGGCGCGCTCTACGTGCGGCGCAAGCCGCGCGTGCGCATCGAGGCGCAGATGCACGGCGGAGGCCACGAACGCGGGATGCGGTCGGGCACGCTGCCGACCCACCAGATCGTCGGCATGGGCGAGGCGTTCCGCATCGCGAAGGCCGAGATGGCCGAGGAGTGCGAGCGCATCCGGGCCCTTCGCGACCGCCTGTGGAAGGGACTCTCCGACATCCCGGAGGTCTACGTGAACGGCAGCCTCGTGCACCGCGTGCCGCACAACCTGAACGTGAGCTTCAACTACGTCGAGGGCGAGAGCCTGATCATGGCGATCAAGGACGTGGCGGTTTCGTCGGGCTCGGCGTGCACGTCGGCGTCGCTCGAGCCCTCGTACGTGCTGCGGGCGCTCGGCCGCAGCGACGAACTCGCGCACAGCTCGATCCGTTTCACCGTCGGCCGGTTCACGACGCCGGCGGACATCGACTACACGGTCGACCTCCTCAGGCGGAAGATCGCGAAGCTGCGCGAACTCTCGCCGCTGTGGGAGATGCACCAGGAGGGCGTCGATCTCAGCACGGTGCAGTGGGCGGCGCACTGACGCGCCGGAGGATGGGAAGCAGCAGGCAGGACGGGGGCGCCGGGGACAAGGCGCGACGGTCTCGAGGGAGAACGGAACCGTCCGGCCGGAACTCGAAGGAGCGTTGGCGATGGCATACAGCGACAAGGTCCTGGACCACTACGAGAACCCGCGCAACGTCGGGTCGTTCGCGAAGGACGACGCCGCCGTCGGCACGGGCATGGTCGGCGCACCGGCGTGCGGCGACGTGATGAAGCTGCAGATCAAGGTCGGCGACGACGGGCGGATCGAGGACGCGAAGTTCAAGACCTACGGATGCGGGTCGGCGATCGCGTCGTCCTCGCTCGTGACCGAATGGGTCAAGGGCAAGACGCTCGACCAGGCGATGTCGATCCGCAACACCGAGATCGCCGAGGAACTCGCGCTGCCGCCGGTGAAGATCCACTGTTCGATCCTGGCCGAGGACGCGATCAAGGCGGCGGTCAACGACTACCGCAGGAAGCACGGATCCGAGGGCGCGCCCGCGGGCGAGAAGCTCGCGGCGGACTGACATGGCGATCACGATCACCGAAACCGCGGCGAAGCACCTCGCGTCGCAGCTCGCGCGCCGGGGCAAGGGCGTGGGCATGCGGCTGGGCGTGAAGACCTCCGGCTGCTCGGGCCTCGCCTACAAGCTCGAGTTCGCCGACGAGCGCAGGGAGGAGGACCACGCGTTCTCCGCGCACGGCGTGACCGTGCTCGTCGATCCGAAGAGCCTCCCCTACGTCGACGGCACCGAGCTCGACTTCACGCGCGAGGGCCTGAACGAAGGCTTCAAGTTCCGCAACCCGAACGTCAAGGACGAGTGCGGTTGCGGAGAGTCGTTCAACGTCTGACCCCGGACGGTCGGCCGCCGGCATCGCGGAGGCGTCCGCTCCGCGCAGGCCGTTGACGCCCGCTCAGAGCATCGTGCTGGACTTCACGCGCAACCACTTCGAGCTCTTCGGCCTGCCGGCGAGCTACGCGATCGACCCGGCGGCCCTGGAACGCGCGTACCGCGAGCTGCAGCGCACCGTGCACCCGGATCGCCACGCGACGTCCGGCGACGCTGCGCGCCGGCTCGCGCTGCAGGCGGCCGCGCGCGTGAACGAAGGGTACCGGGTGCTCGGCGACCCGGTCGAGCGCGCCCGGTACCTGCTGGAGCTGCGCGGCGTCGACGCGTTCGACGAAACGGACACGTCGCTCGACCCGGGCTTCCTCGAGCGCCAGCTCGAACGGCGCGAGCGCGCCACCGACGCCGCCGACGCCGGCGACGCGAAGGCGCTCGAAACGCTGCTCGCCGAGGTGCGGCACGACGCAGCGCGTGTCGAGGCAGCGGTCGCGGAGGCGCTGGCGTCCCCGGCGCGGCTCGCCGAGGCGCGCGCGCGCGTGCGCGAACTTCGCTTCCTCGGCAAGGTCGCCGACGACGTGGGCGCGCTGCTCGCCGAGGTCGACGCGTGATCGCGGCGAGGCTCCCGTCGCGGCGTTTCGGCCGAGGCGATCGCCACGCCGTCGCGGCACCGCGCGAGGCACGGTCATGGCGCTGATGCAGATCGCCGAGCCGGACGAACCGAGCGCGCCGCGGGCGCGCCGTCGCGCGATCGGCATCGACCTCGGGACGACCAACTCGCTCGTCGCGACCGTGCGCGACGACGGCATCGCCTACGTGCTGACCGACGCGGACGGACGGCCGCTGGTGCCTTCGATCGTCCATTACGGCGCGCAGGGCGTCGAAGTCGGCTACGACGCCGTGCACGCGCAGACGAGCGATCCGCAGAACACGCTGGTGTCGGTGAAGCGCTACATGGGGCGCGGACTCGCCGATCTCGCCGACGATCGCCGGTTTCCCTACCGGTTCGTCGACGGCCAGGGGATGGTCCGCGTGGCGACGCGCTCCGGCGAGAAGTCTCCGGTCGAGGTCTCCGCGGATCTCCTGCGCGCGCTCCGCATGCGCGCGGAGGCCGCGCTGGGCGGGCCGGTGGAAGCCGCGGTGGTGACGGTGCCGGCGTACTTCGACGACGCGCAGCGGCAGGCGACGAAGGACGCCGCGCGCATCGCGGGCCTGCCCGTGCTGCGGCTCCTCAACGAACCGACCGCCGCCGCGGTCGCCTACGGGCTCGACCAGGGCGCGGAGGGGACCTACGCCGTCTACGACCTCGGCGGCGGCACCTTCGACATCTCCATCCTCAAGCTCTCGCGCGGTGTGTTCGAGGTGCTCGCGACGAACGGGGACTCCGCGCTCGGCGGCGACGACTTCGACCAGCGCGTGTTCTGCTGGATCCTCGAGGCGGGCCGCGTGCCGCCGCCGTCGCCGGAGGACGCGCGGCTGCTGCACCTCCGCGCGCGCGAGGCGAAGGAGATGCTCACCGGTCACGACGCGGCCCCGATCGTCGCCACCCTGTCGACCGGGCAGCGCATCGAACTGTCGCTCACGGCGGAGACGTTCTCGTCGATCACGCGCAACCTGATCGAGAAGACGCTCGCGCCGGCGCGCCGGGCGCTTCGCGACGCCGGGCTCCGGCCCGAGGATCTCGACGGCGTCGTGCTGGTCGGCGGCGCGACGCGCATGCGCGAGGTGCGTCGTCCGGTCGCGGAGTTCTTCGGCCAGACGCCGCTCGCCAACCTGAATCCCGACGAGATCGTCGCGCTCGGCGCCGCGATGCAGGCGAACGCGCTCGCCGGGAACCGCGCACGCGGCGACGACTGGCTGCTGCTCGACGTGATCCCGCTCTCGCTCGGTGTCGAGACGATGGGCGGGCTCGCCGAGAAGATCGTCCCGCGCAACGCGACGATCCCGGTGACGCGGGCGCAGGACTTCACGACCTGGAAGGACGGGCAGCGCGCGATGGCGATCCACGTCGTCCAGGGCGAGCGCGAGCGCGTCGACGATTGCCGCTCGCTCGCGCGCTTCGAGCTGCGCGGCATTCCGCCGATGGTGGCGGGAGCCGCGCGCATCCGCGTGACCTTCCAGGTCGACGCGGACGGGCTGCTGTCGGTGTCCGCGCGCGAGGAGACGACCGGCGTCGAGGCCTCCGTCGCGGTGAAGCCGTCGTACGGCCTCTCCGACGACGAGGTGGCGCGGATGCTGCGCGAATCCTTCGACCACGCGGCCGACGACATGGCGGCGCGCATGCTCGCCGAGGCGCGCGTCGAGGCGGACCAGGTCGCGATCGCGACCGAGGCCGCGCTCGCCGCCGACGCCGATCTGCTCGCACCGGAGGAGCGTGCGTCGATCGACGACGCGCTCGCGGCGATGCGCTCCGCGCGCGAAGGTTCGGACGCCCGCGCGCTGCGGGCGGCGGTCGAGGCTGTAAACCGCGTCACCGCGGAGTTCGCCGCGCGCCGCATGGATCGCGGCGTCCGGCGGGCGCTCGCCGGACGCACCGTCGACTCGATCGCCTGACCTCATGACCTCATGACCGAGATCGTCGTCCTGCCGCACCCCGAGATCTGTCCCGAGGGCAAGACCATCGAGGCCGAGGCCGGCAAGTCGGTCCTCGACAACCTGCTCGAGCACGGCATCGAGGTGGAGCACGCGTGCGAGAAGTCCTGCGCCTGCACGACCTGCCACGTGATCGTGCGAGAAGGGGGCGGGTCGCTCGAACCTTCGACCGAGGACGAGGACGACCTGCTCGACCGCGCCTGGGGCCTCACGCCGCAGTCGCGGCTCTCCTGCCAGGCCGTGGTGGCCGACGAGCGGCTCGTCATCGAGATTCCGCGCTACACGATCAACTACGCGAAGGAACGCAAGTGAAGTGGGTGGACTCGCAGGAAATCGCGATCGCGCTCGCGGACGCGCACCCGGACGTCGATCCCCGTCGCGTCAACTTCGTCGACCTGCGCGACATGGTGGTCGCGCTGCCTGGCTTCTCGGACGATCCGAAGCGCTCCGGCGAAAAGATCCTCGAGGCGATCCAGGCGGCCTGGATCGACGAAGCCTGATCCTGTGGGTCGGGCTTCAGCCCGACAGGATGCCGCACCGCGCCTGTGGGTCGGGCTTCAGCCCGACGGGGTCTGTGTGCCGATCCGGCCGGAAGGCGTCGGCCTGAAGGCCGACCCACAGATGCTCCGCTGTAGGTCGGGCTTCAGCCCGACGGGGTCTGGGCCGATCCGACCGAAAGGCGTCGGCCTGAAGGCCGACCCACAAGGCCGACCCACAAGGCCGACCCACAAGGCCGACCCGCCCGCGTCAGCGGAACAGGTTGAGCACCGCGTCGAGACCGCCGTGGTCGATCGCGTGCGTGGCACGGGCACGCACGGCAGGCTTGGCGTGGTAGGCGATCGACACATCCGCCGCGCGCAGCATCGGCAGGTCGTTCGCACCGTCGCCGATCGCCGCGACGATCCCGCCGCCGCCCGCGTGTTCGACGCGCATCGCGGACAGCGCCGCCGCCTTGGCGTCCGCGTCGACGATCGGTCCGATCAGTCGCCCGGTCAATTTCCCGTCGACGATCTCCAGCGTGTTGGCGACGGTCGCGTCGAGGCCGAGCCGCGCCTTGAGCCGGTCGGTGAAGTAGGTGAAGCCGCCCGAGACGAGCAGCGTCTTCGCGCCCGCTGCGCCCGCGGCTGCGAGCAGCAGCTGCGCACCCGGCGCCAGTTCGAGCCGTTCGCGATAGACGGCGTCGAGCGTCGCGGTGGGCTGGCCCGAGAGCATCGCGACGCGCCGCTCGAGGCTGCCCGCGAAGTCGATGTCACCGCGCATCGCCGCCGCGGTGACCGCGGAGACCTCCGTCCTGAGTCCCGCGTGACCGGCGATTTCGTCGATGCACTCGATCGTGATGAGCGTCGAGTCCATGTCCATCGCGAGCACGCGCAGGTCCGCGAGGCGCCGCTCGCGCGGCACGACCGCGCAGTCGAGTTCCGCCGCGGCACAGGCTTCGCGAACGCCCCGCGTGTCCCGAACGCCACGCAGGCGCCACGCCACGACGGTCGCGCCCGGCCGTGCCGGGATCGCCTCGATCGCGTCGGGATCGGCGATCGCCGCGAGCGTCGCGAGGTCGTCGTTCTCGACGTGCGTGCCCTGGACGACGATATCGACGTCTGTGTCGCTCATCGCGGCCCCTTGCGCGCCGCGCGAGGCCGGTCTTCCCGCGAGAGCGGCTGCGAGACCGCCGGATGCGCGGGTCCGGCGGATTCCGCGAGCGCGAAGTCGATGCGGCTCTGGTCGAGGTCGACGCGCGCGACCGTGACGCGCAGGCGGTCGGCCAGGCGGAACGCGACGCCGCTGCGCTCGCCCGTCAGTGCGTGGCGCACGGGATCGAAGCGGAAATAGTCGCGCGGCAGGTCGGTCACGTGCACGAGGCCGTCGACATCCAGGCCGTCGAGCGTCACGAACAGGCCGAAGCTCGCCACGCCGCTGACCGTGCCTTCGAACGTCTCCCCGACCTTGTCCTGCATGTACCAGCACTTGAGCCAGGCCAGGACGTCGCGGGTGGCGTCATCGGCGCGTCGCTCGGCCATCGAGCAGTGTTCGCCCAGTTCCGACCAGGTCGTGCCGCCCGGCCTGTAGCGGGTGCCGGCGAGCACCGCCCGGATCGCGCGGTGCACGGTCAGGTCGGGGTAACGCCGGATCGGGGACGTGAAGTGCGCGTACGCATCGTAGGCGAGCCCGAAGTGACCGACGTTGTCGGGCCGGTAGCGCGCCTGCTGCAGCGAGCGCAGCAGGACCGTCTGCAGCAACGGGAAGTCGGGGCGCGCCTTCACCTGATCGAGGAGCTTCGCGTAGTCCATCGCGGTCGGGTCCTCGCCGCCGGAGAGGCTCAACGCGCTCGCGGCGAGGAACGCCCGGAGCTGCTCGAGCTTTTCCGGCGTCGGCCCCTCGTGCACGCGGTAGAGCGCCGGGTGGCCCGCCTTCGCGAGCATGTCCGCGGCGCAGACGTTCGCGGCGAGCATGCACTCCTCGATCAGCTTGTGCGCGTCGTTCCGCGGCGCGGGCACGATCCTCTCGATCTTGCCGCGCGCGTCGAACACGAGCGTGTGCTCGACGGTCTCGAAGTCGATCGCGCCGCGCCGGTCGCGACTCGCGTCGAGCACGCGGTAGAGCTCGTGGAGCGCCTGCAGGTGCGGCAAGAGCGCCCGCGCACGGGCGCCGGTCGCACTCGACGGATCGGAGAGCCAGCGCCACACCTCGTCGTAGGTGAGGCGCGCGCGCGAATGCATGACCGCGGGATAGAACCGGTAGCGGCGCACGGCGCCGGTCGCGGCGATCTCCATGTCCGCGACCATGCACAGCCGGTCGACCTCCGGCTTGAGCGAGCAGAGTTCGTTCGACAGCGCCTCCGGCAGCATCGGGATGACGCGACGCGGGAAGTAGACGGAGGTCGCGCGCTCGCGTGCGTCGCGGTCGATCGCGTCGCCGTCCTTCACGTAGTGCGAGACGTCGGCGATCGCGACGACGAGCCGCCACCCCTTGCCTCGGCGCTCGCACCAGACCGCGTCGTCGAAGTCCTTCGCCGTCTCGCCGTCGATCGTCACGAGAGGCAGGCCGGTGAGGTCGGTGCGGTTCGCGCGCTCGGCGTCGAGCACCTGCGAGGGCAGCTTCTTCGCCTGCGCGGCGGCGGCCTTCGAGAACTCGAACGGGAGCGCGTGCTTGCGCAGCGCGATCTCGATCTCGATGCCGGGATCGGTCGCGCGTCCGAGCACCTCGATGACGCGCGCGATCGGTTCGCGCTCCGCGGTCGGATACTCGACGATCTCGACGACGACGACGTCGCCGGATTTCGCCTTGCCCCTGTCCTTCGCGGGCACGATCAGGTCCTGCGCGATGCGGCGGTTCTCCGCC
>DAOMBL010000051.1:0-12070 GCA_035427325.1 Casimicrobiaceae bacterium | reverse complement strand
GCGCTCGTGGGCGAGGTCGGGGCGGTCTACGGGTTCGCGGCGCCGGAGAGCGTCGCGCGCAAGTCTCTCGCCCAATTCCTGAACGAGACGTTCCATGGCCGGGCCGTGGTGGGAGACCGCGCCCCGCTCGGCCGCGCCGATCTGGTGGTGCGCGAAGTCGACGCCGGCACGACCGTCCGCGTCGGCCTGCGGTTGAGACTGGACGAAGGCGGCAACTCGGGGGCCTCCTGGCGTGCGTGACGAAAGCCGGAACCGGCGCGATCCCGCTCTCCGGAAGCCAGCCGAGGGTCGCCGTGACTCGACGGCGGAGGCGCGGGACCGTCCGGTCGCGGCGCGCCCCTCGCCGACACGCTGCGCGTGCGCGCGTGGCGCGGGGCGTCCCGTGAGGATGGATCGCGCTACGCCCAGACAAGGGACCTTCGTCGCCGGGCCGGGACGTGGGCGCGCGACCGGATCGAGGCGAGCGGACGCATGACACGCGAGGAGCGCCTGAACGACCCGTCCGTGATCGACATCGAGGCCGTTCTCGAGGCGCTCGGAACCGATCCGGAGATCGGGCTCACCTCGAGGGAGGCATCGCGCCGCCTCGCGGCCGACGGGCCGAACGAATTCCGTGCGGATCCGCCGATCCCGGTGTGGCGGCGCGCCCTGGCCCAGTTGCGGGATCCGCTCGTCTATCTGCTCCTCGTGGCGATCGCCGTGTCGCTCGCGGCCTGGGCGATCGAGGGGCGCCACGGCTGGCCGGTGGACGCCGTCGTGATCGCACTGATCGTCGTCGTGAACGCGATCCTCGGCTACATCCAGGAGATCCGGGCCGAGAACGCCGTGGCGGCTTTGGCGCGGATGACCGCCGCGACGTCTGCGGTGATTCGCGACGGACACCTGCAACGCATCCCGAGCGCGGCCCTGGTGCAAGGCGACGTGCTCATGCTCGGCGAGGGCGATGCCGTCGGGGCGGACGCGCGCCTCGTGCAAGCCGCGTCGCTGCACGTGCAGGAGTCCTCGCTGACCGGAGAGAGCGAAGCCGTCCTCAAGGATCCGGCGACGCTGTCCGGACCGGCGGCCCTCGGCGATCGGCTCGACATGGTGTTCAAGGGCACGGTCGTCGTGCGCGGCACCGGCCGCGCCATCGTCACCGCCACCGGGATGGATACCCAGATGGGTTCGATCGCGGGGATGCTCGAATCGACCGCGGAGGATCCTACGCCGCTGCAGAAGGAAGTCGCGCTGATCGGACGCATGCTCGGCATCGCGGTCGTGGTCATCGCCGTGGTGGTGGTGGCGACCGTCCTGCTGATCTCGGACATCCGCACCGTCGCCGACGTGATCCCGGTCCTGCTTCTCGGCGTGTCGCTCGCGGTGGCCGCCGTGCCCGAGGGGCTGCCGGCGATCCTGTCGATCGTGCTCGCGATGGGCGTGCAGCGAATGGCGAAGCGGAACGCCATCGTCAGGAAGCTCTCCTCGGTGGAGACGCTGGGCTCCGCGTCGGTCATCTGCTCCGACAAGACCGGCACGCTGACCCGCTCGGAGATGACCATCGAGCGGATCGTGACGGCCTCGGGTACGGCCCGCGTGACGGGCGTGGGCTACGCGCCCGACGGACGAATCGAGTGCGAAGAGGGCGCACGGGATCCCGGGGACCAGCTGGCCGAGGACATCGTGGTGCTGAGCGGCGGCAGCCTGGCCGGGAACGCCACGCTCCGGCGGACCGGCGACGGAACATGGGAGATCCAGGGCGATCCGACCGACGCCGCGTTCCTCGTCGCAGAGCGCAAGCTCGGCGTCGACGAGCGCCGCGCACGGCGCTTCGACCGGATCGGCGAGATCCCCTTCACGTCCGAGCGCAAGATGGCGTCGACCCTCGAGGTCGACCACGAGCACGACGACGCGGTCGTGGTGATCAGCAAGGGGGCGCCCGATGTCCTGCTCCGGCGCTGCACCCGGATCCGCCTGGGAATGGCAACGGTCGCGCTCGACGACGCGCGCCGCGCGCGGATCCTGGCCGACGTCGACGCCCTTTCCGACGCCGCCCTGCGCACCCTCGCGGTGGCCTACCGCCCGCTGGCCCCCGGCGAGGATGCGACCCGGGGCGAAGCGCTCGAGCACGACCTGATCTTTGCCGGCACCGTCGGCATGATCGATCCGCCCCGCGCGGAAGCGGCGGTGGCCATCCGCGATGCCCATCGCGCCGGCATACGGGTCGTGATGATCACCGGCGACCATCCGCGCACGGCGGCACGCATCGCCATCGATCTCGGCATCGTGGAACGTGGCGCGCACGCATTGACCGGCCTCGAACTCGATGCCCTGGACCAGGCCGCCCTGGCCGATGCGGTCCGACGTACCTCGGTCTACGCGCGCGTCGCCCCCGAGCACAAGCTGCGCATCGTCGATGCGCTGCAGGCGGACGGCCACATCGTGGCCATGACCGGGGACGGCGTGAACGACGCGCCCGCGCTCAAGTCCGCGGACATCGGTGTCGCGATGGGCATGACCGGGACCGAGGTCACCAAGCAGGCGGCGAAGATGATCCTCGCCGACGACAACTTCGCCACGATCGTCGAGGCGGTGCGCGAGGGGCGCGGCATTCTCGACAACATCCGCAAGTTCCTCCGCTACCTGCTGTCGTCGAACATGGGAGAGGTGCTCACGGTGTTCCTGGGCGTGGTGCTCGCCGGCGCGATCGGCCTGACCGGGACCGGAGACGCCGTGGTGCTGCCGCTCCTCGCGACCCAGATCCTGTGGATCAACCTGATCACCGATTCCGCGCCGGCGCTCGCGATGGGCGTCGACCCGCAGACCGAGGACGTCATGGCCCGCCAGCCGCGCCGCCTGACCGACCGGGTGATCGACGCACGCATGTGGGCGGGCGTGATCGAGGTCGGGGCCGTCATGGCGGCGGTGACGCTCCTGACGATCGACCTGTACCTGCCCGGCGGACTCATCGAGGGGAGCCGCGACCTCGACAATGCGCGAACGGCCGGCTTCACCGTCCTCGTCTTCGCCCAGCTCTTCAACTGCTTCAACGCCCGATCGGAAAGCGCGAGCGCCTTTCGGCACCTGTTCACGAATCGGTGGCTGTGGGGCGCGGTGGTCCTGTCGGTGGCGCTTCAGATGGCGGTCGTCAACGTCGGGGTCCTCAACGTCGCCTTCGGCACGACGCCGCTGGAACCGGCTCAGTGGCTGGTATGCGCCGGCATGGCGAGCGTGGTGCTCTGGTTCAGCGAACTGCGGAAGGCGATGCTGCGGCGCTCGCGTGCCCGGCCCGGGGCGGAGGCGGCCTGACGCATCCGCCTGCCGAAGGTCAGGTGCGTCCGGGCGACTGCTTCATGAAGTGCGCAACCCCGACCACGCGGTCGACCGGAACCACGAAGGCGATCCCCCGGCCGGTCTCGTTGAGGTCAGCGGCACGGACGATCTCCTCGAGGATGGTGTCGACGTCCGAATAGGTGAGCGTGAGCACGACCTCCTTCTCCGGCTCGATCGACATCCCGAAGATCTTCTCCTGTTCGTTGATGCCCGCTCCGCGGCCGAGGAGCACGGTGCCGCCGCGCGCACCGGCCTTCACCGATGCCTCGAGCACGGTGCTGCCCCAACCCTTCCGGACGATGCTCACGATGAGGGACGCGTTCGACATGATGAGGCTCCTTGGCGGCGCTCTTTCCAGCGGATGAGGATGCCCAGCGCCATCAGCGAGACGACGGGAGCGAGGCAGATCAGCGCAACGAGGCCCAGGCCCTGCGCGAGCGAAACCCGGCCGCTCACGGCCGCGGATGCGCCGAGCGCCACCGCGAGCAGGAACGTGTTCGCGAGCGGGCCCGTGGCGACCCCGCCGGCATCCACGGCGATCCCGATGAACTCCCCCTTGCTGAGCCACAGGATCGCCAGGACGACCGCGTAGCCCGGCACGAGGAGCCACAGCAGCGGGATCGCATAGCCGATCCGGAGGAGCCCGATGCCGACCGCCAGGGCAACGCCGCCGCACACCGCGTGCAGGACCAGCGACCCCCGGATGGAACCGGCGGTGGCGTCCTCGACCTGGTCGGCCAGGACGCGCACCGCCGGCTCGCCCCAGGTCGTCACGTACCCGAGCAGGAGGCCGAACGGCAGCAGCAGCCACTTGTCGTGGAGCGTGCCCAGCGCTTCACCGATCGCTCGCCCGAAGGGCAGGAAGCCGATGTCGACCCCGAGCAGGAACAGGAAGAGGCCCGCCGAGGCCATCAGCGTCCCGGCCAGGATGCGCCTCACTTCGCGCCAGGGCAACCCGAGGAACCACCGCTGGAAGACGAGGAAGAGCGCAACGAGCGGCAGCACCGCGAAGGCGACGCTGGCGGCGGTGTTCGCCAGTTCGCTCACGACGACAGCATCCCGGCGAGCAGGACGACGATCACCGGTCCCGCCGAGGCGAGTCCGAGCATCCCGAAGCCGTCCGAAGCGGACGATCGCCCGGCGAGCACCGACGCGAGGCCGAGCACCAGGGCCAAAAGGACTGGCGCGCTCAGCACGCCCGTGGTCACGCTGCCCGCGTCGTACGCCAGCGGGACGAACTCCGCCGGCGCAAGGAACGACAGCACGATCATCAGCGCGTACACGCCCGACAGCAGGGCGCGCATCGAAACGCCCCAGACGACGCGCAGCAGGGCGAGCGCGGCGAAGATCGCGACTCCGCCCGCGATGAGGAACGTCAGGAGCCGGCCGGACAGCGCTTCGCTCGAGACGGATTCGACCTGTCCCGAGAGCACCAGGACATCCGGCTCCGCGATGGTCGTCACGAATCCGAGGGCGAAACCGACCGCCAGGATCGCCGGAAGCGAGCCCCGCCGGGACAGTTCGGACCCGATGAACCGGCCCATCGGCAGGACTCCGACTTCGATTCCGGCCAGCAGCAGCAGCATCCCGACGATCGCGAGCGCGGCGCCTCCGAGAAACCGGGCGAACAGCGCCGCGGGCGCGTCGATCCACGCGAACTGCAACACGCACACGGCGGCGACGAGCGGCGCGATCGCCTTCAGCACTTCCAGGAGCTTGGAACCCAGCAGTCGGAGCATGCGGCCCTCGCGCAGCACGGTGAGCAGGATCGGCGTTCATGCAAGGGGCACTCCGCGCAGATGCCCGAGATGCGTGACGCCATGCCGGCGACATCACCACCCGATACGGCGCTTCGGAACCCGCCGCGGCATCTTAATGCCGGAAGGTCCCGGTGGAGAAGCCGCGAATCGCGCGACGCGCCCGTCCTTCGATGACGAGCTGGCCGTGTCGATCCTCGAGTGCCGTGAATTTCGCCGCATGGCCCCTGGGCATCTGGCCCATGTGCGGAACCTGCTCAGGCCGGAATCAGCGCAACTGCGTGCGAACGGCGGTCCACAACGCCGCCAGCTCGAGGTCGAGCGCGTCGTCGCTGGACAATGCGGTCTGGACCAGAACGAGACCGGTCTCCGGATCGGCGAGGACGTTCTGCCCGCGCAGTCCCCAGAGCAGCGTGCGTTTCGCATCCGCCGAGTGCCACATGTGGTAGCCGTAGCGAAGCTGCGGGATGTCGGTCGGGCCGGAGCGCGCCAACGAAGCGTCGAGCCAGGACCGTGGCACGACCTTGCGACCCGCCACGCTGCCGCCCTGTGCGATCAGGCGTCCGAGGCGCGCCCAGTCGCGCAGCACGGCGTTGACGAACGCGTAGGCGATTTCGTTCCCGGTCGCGTCGACGATCCAGGTCGCCCGGGCCTCGCTGCCGATCGGCTCCCAGAGCTTCTCGCGTGTGTAGTCGGCAAGCGTGCGGCCCGTCGCGGCCGCGAGCACGAGGCCCAGCACGGCGCTGTCGGCAGAAGCGTAGTTGAACCGCTCGCCAGGCGGAGCGCGCCGCGTGTCGAACCGGCGGACCGCCGCAAGGCTGCCGCCCGGATCCTGCTCGAGCGTTGCGCGCGCGAGCCGGTAGATGTCGCTCGCCGGATCGGCGTAATCCTCGCTGAACGCCATGCCCGAGCGCATGCGCAGCAGCGCGTCGATCGGAGTCGCGCCGTACGCGGTACCGGCGAGCGCGGGGACGTAGTCCTGCGCGCGGTCGTCGAGCGAACGGATTGCGCCCTCCTCCAGCGCGATGCCGACGAGAAGGCCGACGATCGACTTCGCCATCGAGAACGAGGCGAGCCGATCACGGTCGGTGCGGCCGTACTGGTAGCGCTCGACCAGGATCGTGTCGCCGCGCGCGATGAGGAAACCGGTTACCGGCCTGCGCGTCAGGTACTGCGCGAGCGTGCGCTCCTCGCCCCCGAAGACGTAGCGCACCTCGGCCTCGCGCCCGGCGCGCCGGAACGGAACCGGATGCGGCGACGGCGCGATCGCGCGCGCGGGAAACAGCGTGTCGAATCGGCTGAAGGCCCCGACGCGACACCGCAGATCGCCGACGTACTCCGTGCCGCGGCAGGCTGGGAAGCCCTCGCGAGAGCCGTAGCGCTCGGCATCCGGACCGTCGGCGCGAAAGCTCGGGCCCGCCCCACCGGCGAACTCTGCCGCGGCCGCGAACGTGAGCAGGCAACCGCAGAGAATCGCGGGCGGCGACATCATGGGGTGGACCCGTCCGCGCGCGCGAGAACCCGCTGCCGGAGCCGCGGTCGGCCGGCGCCGGTCAGGTCCGCGAGAAACCGAGATCGATCTCGCGACGCAGCGCGCCGTAGTCGCGCGTCACCGGAAACTGCGGGAACTCGCGAACGACGTTCTCGGGCGGATGGAACAGGATGCCGCCGTGCGCCTCCGAGAGCATCGCGGTGTCGTTGTAGCTGTCGCCCGCGGCGACGACCCGGAACGCGAGTTCCTTGAGGCGCTTCACGGCCTCGCGCTTCTGGTCGGGCATACGCAGCCGGTAGTCGACGATCGCGCCCGCGTCGTCGACGACCAGCGAGTGCGCGAACAGCGTGGGCAGGCCGAGTTGCCGCATCAGCGGCCGCGCGAACTCGTAGAACGTGTCGGACAGGATGATCACCTGGTAGTCCGACCGCAAGGCGTCCAGGAACTCGCGGGCACCGGGCAGCGGCCCCATCGCGGCGATCGCCTCCTGGATCGCCGCGAGTCCGAGCCCGTGGCGCGAGAGGATCGCGAGCCGCCCGCGCATCAGCTTGTCGTAGTCCGGCTCGTCGCGCGTGGTGCGGGAGAGTTCCGGGATGCCGGCGCGACGGGAGAACTCGATCCAGATCTCGGGGACCAGGACCCCTTCGAGGTCGAGGCAGACGATGCGCATGAGGGTCCTCGTGGAAGTACGTCGCGCCGCACGGGCGCCGCCGGTCACGGCCGGCGGCGATGCGGGACGATCGGCGCCGGCGGTGGGTCCCGCGGGGCGCCGCCTGCCGGCGCGGCGTGATTCTACCAACGGGCGGCGTCGACACGGCCCCTCCGCGCGATCAGGCGCGCCTCAACTCCGGCGGGCTGAACGCCACGATGTAGACGGCGAGCGCGAGCGCCACGCCGAGGGTCGCGCGCACGACGCGGCGAACGCGGGGCCGATCCGGCGCGCCGCGGGTGGCGTACACGACGAGCGGGACGCCCACGAGCGAGGGCCACAGCCACTTGACGTCGGTCGACGCTTTCACGTGCACGAGCGAGAGGACGGTGAGCACGTAGCAGTACGAGGCGAGCATCGAGCGCTGGTGACGGACGTACAGCGCTCCAACGACGACGGGCTCGCGGAGCCAGGCGACGCCGAACGCCAGGGCGATGACGCCGAGCGCGAACGACGGGAAGTGATGCAGCACGCCCAGCACGACCATCGACGCACCGCCCGCCAGGAGCACGACGCGCAGCACGCGGTCGACCGGCGCGGGATCGACGATCCGGCGGCGGAAGCGGGCGATCGAACGCCAGCCGAGCAGCACGAACAGGAATCCGGTGAAGTTGAACGCGAGGTTGCGCGCCCAGACGAAGGTTCCCGCCTCGTGCAGCCGGAACGTGAACGACAGGCCGGTCAGGTACAGCGGCACCATCAGCCACAGGTACGCCCTGCCCCAGGGACGATGGCGCCCCGGCTGCGCGAACGCCAGCAGCGCCAGCGGCGCGACGACGAACGC
This sequence comes from Casimicrobiaceae bacterium, assembly GCA_035427325.1. Lineage (GTDB taxonomy): Bacteria > Pseudomonadota > Gammaproteobacteria > Burkholderiales > Casimicrobiaceae > VBCG01. The sequence goes on along the minus strand of DAOMBL010000051.1, from coordinate 4,019 downwards.
GGTCGCATAGCCGGCCAGCTGGTGCGCAAGGACCAGCGCCTCGATCGATCCTGCGGCGGACACGTCAGCGTTTCCGGGCGCCGGCCGGCGCGAGGCGGCGGTCCGCGTCCGGCCCGGCTGCGCGCGATCGGGCGCGGGATTCGCGCAGCGCGTCGATGTACGACGGGTCCTCGACCGGCACGCAGACGCCTCCGGGCAGCGATATCGGGGAGTGGAGCGGGCAGCGCAGCTCGAGGCGCTGGCCGCTGTCCAGGATGTGCATGTGGCCGTCGGCGACGACGTAGGGGAACACGTCGACGTAGGGCGGGAACGCGCGCTCGTCGAGGTCGCCGTCCGCGCGGATGCGCCAGAGGCGCAGGTGCCGCCTGTGCCGTCGCAGCGCGTGCGGTTCGACGCGCAGATGGATCTCGAGGTCGTAGGCGCGCGACACGTGCGTGCGAAGCACGCGCACGGTCAGCACGAATCCGGCCGCGACGATCGCACGTGCCGCCGCTTCGAGATCGGCAAGCGGCACCGCGATGTCGATGTCGCTGTGCGCCCGATTGAACCGGCCGCAGCGCAGCGGTTCGACCAATCCGGAGACGACCATCCAGGGATGGGCATGAAGGCACGAGGCGAGATCGCAGAGCCTCGTGTAGCAGTCGGTCGGGTTGAACCGGGCCATCGCGCGCTGCCGCTCGCGAGGGGCGAACCGGAAGTGCATGCGACCGAGGTGCATGGCGCCCTCCAACACGACAAGTCGGTCGGAGGGTGCGACGCTGGGGACACACTTCCCGCCGGCCGGTCGTGCTCCTGTGACGCGCTGCGAGCGTAGTCTCGCCCGCAGGGCGAGTCAATCGCCCGCCCCGAGTGCATGCACGACCCCATCCGGGGCCGGCCGCCGCGGGTCCGAACGCTTCCGGCGGCGGCGGTGCCTCCCGCGACCGCCGGCGACGCGCCGCATCGGTCCGCGGGACGGACGCCCGCGACGTTCGGCGGCGTGGGCGCGCAGTCGCCCATCGTGGTCGAGCGGGCGTCGACGCCTGTAACGCCCGCGGTGCCCGCGTGTGTCGTCGCTGTAACGATCGTTTCCCTACGCTTTCTCCGTACGCGTACCCGCGCGCGGCGCACCGCGCGTTGCGCCGTCGGGCAAGCGCCGCGTCCGGTCGCGCGGGCGTCGAAGGCACCGAATCGCATCGTCACGAGGAAGGAGGTCCGGGATGAACGACATCACGACTCGCCGCGGGGCGACCGCGGCATTGCTGGCGGTCTTCGTGGCCGGCGGCTCGGCCTGGGCGCTCAACCCGCAGCCCGAGGTCCCGTCGAAGCCCTCGCCCGTCGCGCGATCCAATCCCAAGGCATTGAACCCCCAGCCCGAGGTCCCGTCGAAAGCGCGCGAGGTCGGCCAGCCGAAGGCGCTGAATCCTCAGCCCGAAGTGCCTTCGAAGTCGAAGAAGCCCTCGCACAAGAAGAAGCCTCCGAGCGCGTCGGGCGCCGGCTGACGCCGTCGCTCGCGTCGTCGCCGCACCGACGGCCCAGGCGCAACGTCGTGCCGGCCAGACGGCGCGGGGCCGGTCGACGCCGCGCGGCGCGGCGGGCTTGCGCGCCTTCGAGCCGGGGAACGTACGGGGGATGCGGTCCGCGTGCCGGCAGGGTCACGCCGGCAGCGCGATCGCGTGGTCGACGCTCGTCTGGTAGTCGCGGAAGACGTGCTCGGCGGTGAGGAGCCGGTAGCTGCCGTCGGGGAGCCTGCGCGACGTGTCCTTGAGCCGGTACACGTAGTGCCCGCAGGTCCAGCAGTCGAAGTTGCGCATGTGCGTGCACAGGCAGGTCTTGTCCCGCACCGAGACCTTCTTCGCGCCCGGATGGGCCGCCACCTCGCGGTTGTACGCGGTGATGTAGGCGCAGTTGCCGGAGCTGTCGAGCAGGTAGCCGTAGGCCTCGCAGTTCGGCCGGATCCCGGCGCCGATCGCGGGACTCTTCGACAGCATCCGCATCGGATACCCGGTCGGCGAGATCGTGTTCACGACGACGTCGCGCTCCTCGGCCCTGAAGTATTCCTGCTTGACCTTCTCCGGCAGGCCGCATTCGTTCGTCACCGTGAATCGGGTCGCCACCTGCACGGCGCCGGCGCCGTTCTCCAGATAGGACACCGCGTCGCTGCCGGTGAAGATGCCGCCGGCGGGGATCAACGGAATGTCGAGCTGCTCGGCCTTCAGGTAGTGCGCGATCTCGGCGACGATCGTGCGGAGATCGTGGGCCATCCAGTCGTCGGCGCCGAAGCCGAGGTGTCCGCCCGCGAGCGGCCCCTCGACCACGATGTAGTCGGGCAACCGCCGGAGCTTCGCGTTCTTCCGCAGGAACAGCTGCAGCGCGCGGAGCGACGAAACGATGATGCCGAGCTTCGCATCGCGGAAGCGCGGATGGTCCTCGATCTGGGCGAACGAGCCCAGGTGCAGCCCCGCGGAGAGCGTGATGCCGTCGATCCCGGCGTCGAGCGCGGCCGAGAGGCGCACGCGCAGGGTCTCGCGCGGCGCGTTCATCGTGAGCTTCTCCATGCAGTTCACGAAGATCATGCCGTCGCCGCGCTTCGCCTCCATCGTGCGGCCCACGTGCAGGTGCGTCGCCTCGGCGAGCCGGCCGAGGTCGAACTGCACGTCCGACTTGTCGGAGTTGGCCGCGTTGTACTTGTAGAGCTTCGCCTTCTCCTTGACGAAGTGCGTGCGGAACCGGCGATCGGAGACCGTCGGCACCATGGCGTCGGAGATGTGGCCGATGCCGCCCAGGCGCGCGACCTCGAGCGCGAGATCGGCGGTCGAGATGTCGACGCCCATGCCGCCGCAGACGATCGGCACCAGCTCGCGCTTGCCGAAGCGCAGGCGAAAATCATCGACGCGCCGCATGCTCGTCATCGGATCCCCGGGGAGGCACGCGCGGGACGCGCGGCCGGCTCGAAAGGACGCATTATGCCGGTACGGCCGAAAGCCCGTACTGCGCGCCGATCTCCGGTCTGCCCGGCATCTTCCATCGGGCCAGCGACTCGGGCGCGGCTGGCGCCTGGAACGCCACCCACCGGTTGCACCGGCATCGAGCGTGGCGAGTGCCTGATGCGCCTCGCCGGGCGCATCGATCGACTACGGGATGAAAAAGGGGTCGCATCGCTGCGACCCCTTCGTTGCGACTGGCGCGCCCGGCAGGATTTGAACCCACGACCCCCTGGTTCGTAGAAATGCCGGTGTTGTAAGTGCTTGATTCTGCAGCCGCCTAAAGACGGCGTCCGTTGCCCTTTTGCAGGACAAAGCACAACGATGTTGATCGTTGCGACGTGACGGGACTGAACACGCGGATAAAGCAGACGGGCGTCCAGGCAGGTTGCGCGCGTGCAGGCGAAAGCGGTAGCCGTGTGCGAACAAGAGTCGCCGGACCACAATCTCGGGAATCGTGTCCTTGCTCCGGATACGAGCCATGGTTTTACTGCGCTGACGAGCGGAACGGTTATCCACCGTCTCCGTCCGAGCTTAGGAACTCGTTCCTCCTAACCTCTGCCACGCGCTTGGTCGCTCGCAACGCGTCCAAAGCGCAAAGGCATCGGGTTCTGCTAAGGCCGGATTCCCGGAGGAGCACGGACAAGGGAACCGGCTGGCCGCCTATCATGCCTACTACGCGCGCGACGTCGTCCGGTCGCGCTGGCAACGTGTTCCAAATCGCCTTTTTCATGGCTCAATCATAGCAGCGCGGAAACCTTGCTGCCGACTGCCATCTCGTGCCTCCATACATCCACCGTGGAGGCAATTAAGAGCGGTGAAATGTAGCGTAGTCACCGCCTCCCAATGCTGTCTCAAGAGGATTTTCTCTAATCCCCCGCGCATCAGCAAAGAAAACAACAAGTTGCCCAAGGCAGCTTCGTCGGGCAAGGCCAACCGGATGTTGTACGGCAGTTCAACGAGATCTTGCAGAGCATCCCGACGTTGCTAAAGGCGATTCGAAACTACAGACATTGGAAGCTAACAAAAAAGTTCAGTTTCGGCTGCCTACCGCGA
>DAOMBL010000050.1:0-12161 GCA_035427325.1 Casimicrobiaceae bacterium | reverse complement strand
GCGGCGCCCCGCGGGTCGCCGGGGGGATGTCGCGCGACGGGCGGTAGAATGGCGGCGTGGCGATGCACGCGTCCTCCCTCCCCGTCGCGCAGCGCGGCGCGGGCGCGCGCGCCGGCGACGCGCGGGGCGCGGTCGCCGCGTGGCTCCTCGCGTGTTGCGCGCTGGTGTTCGCGATGGTCGTGGTGGGCGGCGTCACCCGGCTCACGCACTCGGGACTGTCGATCGTCGAATGGCAGCCGATCGTGGGCACGCTGCCCCCGCTCGACGACGCCGCGTGGCAGGCGACCTTCGAGAAGTACAAGCTCACGCCCGAGTACCGCCTGGTCAACGAGGGGATGTCGCTCGACGAGTTCAAGGGCATCTTCTGGTGGGAGTACTTCCACCGGCTCCTCGGCCGGCTGATCGGCGTCGCGTTCCTGCTGCCGTTCCTGTGGTTCCTGGTGCGCCGCCGCATCCCGGACGGCTACGGCTGGCCGCTCGCCGGCATCTTCGTGCTCGGCGGCCTGCAGGGCGCGATGGGCTGGTACATGGTCGCGAGCGGGCTGGTCGAGGATCCGCGCGTGTCGCCGCTCAGGCTCACCGCGCACCTCGGACTCGCGCTGCTGATCTTCGCCGCGATGTTCTGGGTGGCGTTGTCGCTGCTCCGTTCCGATCGCGTGCGACGGGACGATGCGCCCGCGCGGAGCGCGCGGCGCTGGAGCGCGGGGACGGTGCTCCTGGTGTTCGCGATGGCGCTCTCCGGCGGGCTCGTCGCGGGCATCCGCGCCGGGTTCGCGTACAACACGTTCCCGCTGATGAACGGGAGCATCGTGCCTCCCGAGATCCTGATGCTGGAGCCGTGGTGGAAGAACTTAGTCTGGAACATGGCGACCGTGCAGTTCGACCACCGCCTCGGGGCGTGGCTGCTCGCGTTCGTGGTTCCTGCGACGTGGTGGAAACTGCGCAACGCGCGGCTCGGCGCGCACGTGAGCCGCGCGGGCGCGCTGACGGTCGCCGTGCTGGCGGTGCAGATCGGGCTCGGCATCGCGACGCTCCTCAGCGTCGTGCCGCTCTCGCTCGCCGCACTGCACCAGGCGGGTGCGGTGATCCTCCTCGCCGCGGCGCTGAACGCCGCGCACGTCACCCGCCGGGCGTGAACGTCCGCATCGGGCGCGCGGCCGGCCCTCCGCGATTGACCGGCATCAAGGCGATGGCGCGTTCCGGCCCGGTTCAATGCGCGCTGGTCGCACCGACGCCGGACGCCGCATGACGCAACGCCACGTGGTCCTCGATGTTCGCGGCATGCAGCCGCCGGAGCCGATCGAACGGGTGCTCGAAACCATCGACGGTTTCCGTCCCGGCGACACGCTGAAGCTCGTGATCGACTGCGAGCCGAAGCCGCTGTTCCGGATCCTCGAGGCGAACCGTTACGCCTGGCGCATGGCGCCCGGCGAGCATTCGCTCTACGAGATCACCATCTGGGCGCGCGAGTAGCGGGAGACGCGATGGCGGCCGACCTCCGCGCGTCGATCCGCTCGCTCGGCCGCGGCCCGCGCGAATCGCGCGGGCTCGACCGGGATGCGGCCCGGGCGCTGTTCGCATCGCTCGTCGACGGCGAGGCCGGCGAACTCGAGACCGGCGCGATCCTGCTCGGACTGCGCGCCAAGGGCGAATCGGTCGACGAGACGCTGGGCTTCCTCGACGCGCTCGGCGGCCGCGTCGTCCGCCTCGCGCTGCCGCCGGAACTGCCGCGGCCGGTGGTGCTGCCGAGCTACGGCGGCACGCGCCGGTCCGCGAACCTCACGCCGCTCCTCGCGATGCCCCTCGCGCGCTACGGCACGCCGGTGCTGGTGCACCGCGCCGATCCCGCCGACGACGATCGCGAGGGCGACGCGGACGACGACGGGAATCCGGCGGGGCGCGACGCCGTCGGCGGCGCCGGGCGCGTCACGAGCGCGCAGGTGTTCGCCTCGCTCGGCATCCTGCCCTGCCGGTCGGCCGCCGAGATCGAATCGCGCCTCGTGCATGCTCGCGTCGCCTACGCTCCGCTCGAACTCCTCGCGCCCGGGCTCGCCCGGCTCGCCGGATTGCGCGCGCGGCTCGGGCTGGACTCCGTCGCGCATTCGCTGGTGAAGCTGATCGCCCCCTGGCGGGGCCAGGGCGTACGCGTGGTCGGAGCGAGCGATCCGGTCGCGGAGGCGCGGTTGCGCGAGGTCGTCGTGGCGGCGGGCGCCGACGCGATGCTGCTCGTCGGCACCGAGGGCGAACCGTTCGCGAGTCCGCTGCGCTGTCCGCGCATCGAGACCTACCGGAACGGCGTGCTCGCGCGCGTCGTCGAGCAGGACGACGAGCCGGTCCACCCTGCGCCCGCCCTTCCCGCGTCGCGCGATGCGGCGACCACGGCGGCGTGGATCGAGTCCGCGCTCGCGGGCGAGGTGCCGATCCCCGCGCCGCTCCTGCAGCAGATCGGCTGCCTGATCGAGGCCTCGCGCGAGCCGGCCCGCGAGGGCGGCCCGCTCTGACGGGATCCGGGCCCCGGCTGCGATCCGGGCCGGGACACGCTGCCCGGGCTCGGCGCCGCGGCGCCGACGGGCCTCGCGTTGTCGAGGGCGTCGCCCGGCTGGGCGCGCCGCTTCCGACCCGGACGCATCGAGAGCGGTACGGCCCGCTGCTCCGTGGGGACCGGCGCGGGGCGGCACCTGGGACTTCCTGCGTCAGATCAAGCGGCCGCGACGCGACTAGGGTTTTCCCGGGTCCCCTTGATTGGCGTCAATGTTTCCCATGACCACGTCAACAGAATGGAGGCGGCATGTTGACAGCTTCCCGTTCCTGACACGGGCTTCCACGAGGGAGATGGAGATGGGCATGGGCAATCGCTGGATGATGGGCGCGGCGGTCGTCGCCGCGCTGCCGCTCGCATGGTCGCAGGCGTTCGCGCAGCAGGCCGCCCCGGCGGCCGCGAGCGCGGCGCTGACGGCGGCGGAGAAGGATCAGGCGAAGAAGATCTACTTCGAGCGCTGCGCGGGTTGCCACGGCGTGCTGCGCAAGGGCGCGACCGGCAAGAACCTCGAGCCGCACTGGTCGAAGAAGCTGCCCGACGGCACGACCCAGGAGGGCGGCACGGTCAAGCTCGGCACCCCGCGGCTCGAGAAGATCATCGCGTTCGGCACCGAGGGCGGGATGGTCAACTTCGACGACATCCTCACGAAGGAGGAGATCTCGCTGATGGCGCGCTACATCCAGGAAGTCCCGGATGTGCCGCCCGAGTACAGCCTGAAGGAGACGCGCGACTCCTGGAAGGTGATCGTTCCGGTCGAACAGCGGCCGAAGAAGCAGATGAACGACATCAACCTCAAGAACGTGTTCTCGGTGACGCTCCGGGACACGGGCGAGGTGGCGCTGATCGACGGCGACACCAAGGAGATCCGCAGCATCGTCAAGACCGGGTACGCGGTGCACATCTCGCGCCTGTCGAAGTCCGGCCGCTACATCTACGTGATCGGCCGTGACGGCCGCCTGTCGCTGATCGACCTGTGGATGGAGAAGCCGGCGGTCGTCGCCGAGGTCAAGATCGGCTTCGACGCGCGCTCGGTCGACACCTCGAAGTTCAAGGGCTTCGAGGACAAGTACGCGATCGCGGGCTCGTACTGGCCGCCGCAGTACGTGATCATGGACGGCAAGACGCTCGAGCCGATCAAGGTCGTGTCCACGCGCGGCATGACGGTCGACGGCGAGTACCACCCCGAGCCGCGCGTCGCGTCGATCGTGTCCTCGGAACTCAAGCCCGAGTGGGTCGTCAACATCAAGGAGACCGGCCAGATCCAGCTGGTCGACTACTCGGACATCAAGAACCTCAAGGTCACGACGATCGAGTCGGCGAAGTTCCTGCACGACGGAGGCTGGGACGCCACGAAGCGCTATTTCCTCGTGGCGGCGAACGCGTCGAACAAGATCGCGGCGGTCGACACGAAGACCGGCAAGCTCGCGGCGCTGGTCGACACCAAGAAGATCCCGCACCCGGGCCGCGGCGCCAACTTCCGCCATCCCGAGTTCGGGCCCGTCTGGGCGACCGGGCACCTCGGCGACGCGGTGGTGACGCTGATCAGCACGCCGTCCGACAAGCCCGCCGACGCGAAGTACAAGAAGCACAACTGGAAGGTCGTGCAGGAAGTCAAGCACGTCGGCGCGGGCAACCTGTTCGTGAAGACCCACCCGAAGTCGAAGCACCTGTGGGCCGACGCGCCGCAGAACCCGGAGCGCGAGATCGCCGAGTCGGTGGCCGTCTGGGACATGGCCGACCTGTCGAAGCCGAAGAAGGTGATCAACGTCGCGAAGGACTCCGGCCTGCCGGAGACCAAGGCGATCCGCCGCGCCGTGCATCCCGAGTACAGCGCGGACGGCACCGAGGTGTGGATCTCGCTCTGGGGCGGCAAGACCGACCAGTCGGCGATCGTCGTCTACGACGACAAGACGCTGGCGGTGAAGAAGGTGATCACCGACCCGAAGATGATCACGCCGACCGGCAAGTTCAACGTCTACAACACCCAGCACGACATCTACTAGGCCGCGACACGGGCGGGGGGAGCCCGCGGCCGGGCTTCCTCCGCGCCTTCGGGAACGCCACCGCCGGACCGCGTCCGTCGGCGGCGCGGAGCGGGCCGACACCAGGACACGACGAGGAACGACGATGGCTGGCAGCGACGGGCGCAGCGGCGGGGATTCCGGAGGCGGAGGCGGGCTCTCCCGGCTCTGGCGGTGGCTGCGGCGCCCCAGCGCGACGATCACGGTGCTGACGCTGCTCGCGGTCGGATTCGCTTCCGGCGTCATCGCCTGGGGCGGATTCAACACGGTCGTCGAGGCGACCAACACCGAGGCGTTCTGCATCTCCTGCCACGAGATGCGCGACAACGTCTACGCCGAGTACAAGCAGACGATCCACTATTCGAACCGCACCGGCGTGCGCGCCGTGTGCGCCGACTGCCACGTGCCGAGGGACTGGACGCACAAGATGATCCGCAAGGTCCAGGCCACGAAGGAGCTGTACGGCAAGGTGATGGGCACGATCGACACGAAGGAGAAGTTCGAGGCGAAGCGGCTCGAACTCGCGCGCAGCGAATGGGCGCGGATGAAGGCCGCGGATTCGCGCGAGTGCCGCAACTGCCACGGCTTCGCCAGCATGAACGCCGAGACGCAGAAGCCGCGCGCGAAGAAGGCGCACGAACTGGGGCAGCGGGCCGGGCAGACCTGCATCGCCTGCCACAAGGGCATCGCGCACAAGAAGCCGCAGGGCATGACCGAGGAAGACGAGGGCTGACCGGCCCCTTCCGCGTACGACACCGACAGGAGCACGAGCATGGGCAGGAACACGATGTTGGTCGCCGCGATCGCCGCGGCGTTCGCGTTCGCGGGCGCGACGCAGGCCGCGGCGCCCGACTGGAGCAAGGTGCCCTCGAAGCAGATCACCGCGTTCTACCCCGGCGCCTCGCCGATGGAGTGGATCACGAAGGGCAGCGAGCACGGCGGGGCGCGGGCGCTCAAGAAGGGCGAGGCCTGCGCGTCCTGCCACAACGACGAGGCCGCGGACATGGGCAAGAAGATGGTGAGCGGCCAGAAGCTCGAGCCCGCGCCGCCGAAGGGCAAGGCCGCGGCGATCCCGGTCACGGTGCAGGCCGCGAACGACGGGACGAACCTCTACATGCGGTTCCAGTGGAAGCAGCCGGCCTCGTCCGGCGGCGCGAAGATGGACGCCGAGAACCAGGTGAAGCTCGCGCTGATGCTCGAGGACAACAAGGTCGAGATGGCGAACCTCGCCGGCTGCTGGATGACCTGCCACGAGGATTCGCGCACGATGCCCGGCGCGAAGGACGACAAGAAGACCAAGTACGTGAAGGACGGAAGCCTCGCGAACGGCAAGTACTACGACCTGCTGCAGTGGAAGAGCAAGGGCAAGCCGGCCGACGGCTACGTCGCCGAGGCCCGCGTGATGGAAGGCGGCGCCGGCCTCGTGTCGGCGGAAGGCAAGAAGGACGGGGACACCTGGACGGTCGTGATCACCCGCAAGCTCGCCGGCGGCGGAAAGGGCGACATCGCGCTCGTACCCGGCAAGACCTACAACTTCGGTTTCGCGATCCACGACGACCACGCGGCGGGGCGCTTCCACCACGTGTCGCTCGGCTACACGCTCGGCATCGACGCGAAGGCCGACATCACGGCGGCCAAGTAGCGCGGCGACCCGTCCCTCCCGCGCCGGAGGCGTTCCCGGCGCGGTCGCTTCGCGGGCCGCGGGTCCGCGGAGCGTCATGCCGCAGGCGCAGCGGACCGGCGTCCGCTGCGCCGTCGCCACGCGCGTGCCGGGCGTTTCCCCTCGCCCGGGGAACGTTTGACAGGCATCAAGGCCGTCCTCACCTCCGTCGTGGAGACTTCGTGGCCGCGGCCCTCGACACCGAGGCATGCCTGCCGCGGCAACGATTCCACGAGGCATCATGAATTCGAGCAACAGAGGCTGGCTCCGCGCACTGACGATCGCGGCGGCGTTCGCGGCCGGCGGCGCGTCGGCACAGTCGGCCGCGCCGCAACCGACGACCCCGCACAAGGAACTCACGGCTCCGGAGACCGCGTACCAGGCCGGGAGCTCGCCGCTCGGCGCGGTGGAGATGTACCAGGACATCAATCCGAAGGCGCCGTCGATGTCGAAGCCCGAATTCGACAAGGCGCGCCAGATCTATTTCGAGCGCTGCGCCGGCTGCCACGGCGTGCTGCGCAAGGGCGCCACCGGCAAGCCGCTGACCCCCGACCTCACGATCGACAAGGGCAGCGAATACCTGAAGGTGTTCATCAAGTACGGCTCGCCCGCCGGCATGCCCAACTGGGGAACCTCCGGCGAGCTGTCGGACGCCGAGGTCGACCTGATGGCGCGCTACGTCCAGCAGACGCCTCCGCAGCCGCCGGAGTTCGGCCTGAAGGAGATGAAGGCGACCTGGAAGGTCGTCATCCCGCCGGAGAAGCGGCCGAAGAAGAAGATGAACAGGTACAACCTCGAGAACATCTTCTCGGTCACGCTGCGCGACACCGGCGAGATCGCGCTGATCGACGGCGACAGCAAGGAGATCATCAACGTCGTCAAGACCGGCTACGCGGTGCACATCTCGCGGATGTCCGCGTCGGGACGCTACCTGTTCGTGATCGGACGGGACGCGAAGATCAACATGATCGACCTGTGGATGGAGAAGCCCGACACCGTCGCCGAGATCCGCACCGGCCTCGAGGCGCGTTCCGTCGAGACCTCGAAGGCGAAGGGCTGGGAGGACAAGTACGCGGTCGCCGGCAGCTACTGGCCGCCGCAGTTCGTGATCATGAACGGGGACACGCTCGAGCCGCTGAAGATCGTCGGCACGCGCGGCATGACGGTCGACACGCAGGAGTACCACCCCGAGCCGCGGGTCGCCGCGATCGTCGGGTCGCACTACAAGCCCGAGTTCATCGTCAACGTGAAGGAGACCGGCAAGGTCCTGCTGGTCAACTACCAGGACCTCGACAACCTGCAGATCAAGGAGATCCCCACCGCGCAGTACCTGCACGACGGCGGCTACGACGCGAGCAAGCGCTACGTGCTGATGGCGGCGAACCAGTCGAACAAGATCGCGGTCGTCGACACGAAGGACGGCAAGCGCACGGCGATCGTCGACGTGGACAAGATCCCGCACCCGGGACGCGGCGCGAACTTCGTGCACCCGGTCTGCGGGCCGGTGTGGGCCACCGGGCACCTGGGCAGCGAGAAGATTTCGCTCATCGGCACGGACCCGGCCAGGCACCCGAAGTACGCGTGGAAGGTCTGCGAGACGCTCGACGCGCAGGGCGGCGGCAACCTCTTCATCAAGACGCACCCGAAGTCGCGCAACCTGTGGGTCGACACGCCGCTGCACCCGGACCCGAAGATCGCGGGCTCGATCGCGGTGTTCGACACGAAGAACCTGAAGGCGGGCTTCAAGGTGCTGCCGATCGCCGACTGGTCGGGCGTCGGCGAGGGCGCGAAGCGCGTCGTGCAGCCCGAGTACAACCGGGCGGGCGACGAGGTGTGGTTCTCGGTCTGGAGCGCGAAGAACCAGGAGTCCGCGCTGGTCGTCGTCGACGACAAGACGCTCAAGCTCAAGAAGGTGATCAGGAACCCGAAGCTCATCACGCCGACCGGCAAGTTCAACGTCTACAACACGCAGCACGACGTCTACTGATCCTGTCGTCGACGCCGGAACGCGAAGGGCGGCCTCCGGGCCGCCCTTCGCACGTCCGGAGACGGGGAAACGGTTGCGCATCCGCCGGTCGCGCGAAGGCCGTGTCCCCCGCGGGACGACCCCCCTTGAGTTGGGTCAAAGCAGGGAACGGCGACCTGCCCGATCATCGAAGCCTGCGAGGAGGATCGACGTGACCGCCGCCCGTCCCAGGATGCTCGTCGCCGCGATCGCTGCGGCGACGGCGCTGGCGTCGCACGCCGGCGCGGCCGCCGATCCCGCTCCGGAGCGGCAGCGCGAACTGCTGGTGCTCCTCAAGCAGGACTGCGGTTCCTGCCACGGCATGCGGCTCACCGGCGGTCTCGGTCCCGCGCTCACGCCGGAGGCGCTGAGAACGAAACCGGCGGAAAGCCTGGCCGCGACGATCTACCACGGCCGAACCGGGACCGCGATGCCGCCGTGGCGGCGATTCGTATCCGAGGCCGAGGCGCAGTGGCTGGTTGCCCGGATCATGAGCGGGGCAACCGATGTCGATCTGCGTTAGAACATTCTCCCGTCGCGGCAGCCTCGGCGGCGCGCTGCTCGCGCTCGCCGCCGGACTCGCGATGGCCTCTGCTGCTGCGGCGGAACTGCGCGGCACGGGCGACCTCGGCGTCGTGATCGAGCGCGCCGCCGGGCGCGTGCAGGTGGTCGACACCACCGCGCGCCGCGTGCTCGGGACGGTCGGGGGGCTCGGCGACCTCTCGCACGCGTCGGTCGTGTTCTCGCGCGACGGCCGCTACGCGTTCGTGTTCGGACGCGACGGCGGCCTCACGAAGGTGGACCTGCTCGAGCGGAAGATCGCGCGGCGCGTGATCCAGGCCGGCAACTCGATCGGCGGCGCGGTGAGCCAGGACGGCCGCGTCGTCGCCGCGCAGAACTACACGCCGGGCGGCGTCAAGCTCTTCGACGCGACGACGCTCGAACTGCTCGCCGACATCCCGTCCGCGCCCGGACCCGACGGAAAGCCGTCGAAGGTCGTCGGGCTCGCCGATGCGCCGGGCCGCCGGTTCGTCGCGAGCCTGTTCGACGCGGGCGAGATCTGGGTGATCGACGCGGGCGATCCGCGCGCCCCGAAGGTCGAGCGCTTCCGCGACATCGGCCGGCAGCCCTACGACGCTCTCGTGACGCCCGACGGGCGCTGGTATCTCGCGGGCCTGTTCGGCGAGGACGGCCTCGCGCTGCTCGACCTGTGGCACACCGGACGCGGCGTGCGCCGCATCCTGCCGGACTACGGCCGCGGCGAGGAGAAACTGCCGGTCTACAAGATGCCCCACCTGCGCGGCTGGGCGATCGGCGGCGGCTACGCGTGGCTGCCGGCGATCGGCCGCAACGAGGTGCTGGTCGTCGACACGCGCGACTGGCGCGAGGTCGGCCGCGTGCCGGTGGCCGGGCAGCCGGTGTTCGTGATCGCGCGCCCGGACGGCCGCCAGGTGTGGGTGAACTTCGCGTTCCCCGACAACGGCCGCGTGCAGGTCATCGACACCGAAGAGCGCGCCGTGACCGCGACGCTCGAACCGGGACGCGCGGTGCTGCACATGGAGTTCACGCCGCGCGGCGAAGAGGTCTGGATCTCCTCGCGCGACGACCACCGCGTCGTCGTCGTCGACACCGCGACGCTCGCCACCGTCGCCACGATCCCCTCCGAGAGCCCGTCGGGCATCTTCTTCACGTCGCGCGCCGCGCGCATGGGGTTCTGACCGTGGGCGCACGATCGCCGGTCGCGCCGCTGGACGCTCTCGAGCAGCGGCTCGTCGACGGGTTCCAGCGCGGCTTCCCGATCTGCACGCGGCCGTTCGCGACGGTCGCGGCACGGCTCGGCACGAGCGAGGCCGCGGTGATCGACGCGGTGTCGCGCCGGCTGGCCGACGGCGTGCTGAGCCGCGTCGGCGCGGTGTTCCGGCCGAACGTCATCGGAGCGTCGACGCTCGCGGCGATCGCGGTGCCGGACGGGCGTCTCGCGGAAGTCGCGGCCATCGTGTCCTCGCACGACGAAGTCAACCACAACTACGAGCGCGAGCACGCGTTCAACCTGTGGTTCGTCGCGACCGCGGCCGATCCGTCGCGGCTGGAGGCCGCGCTCGCGGCGATCGAGGCGGAGAGCGGACTGCGCGCGATCCGGGTGCCCCTGGTGCGCGACTACTGGATCGACCTCGGCTTCGACGTCCACGCGACCGGGATGCACGTGCCGCCGGCGCGGCGCGTCGCGGCGCCGGTCGCGCCGGTGGAGTTGTCGGAGGCCGATCGGCGCATCGTCGCCGCGCTCGAGGACGGCCTGCCTCCCGAGCCCGAGCCCTACGCCGAGGTCGCGCGCCGCGCCGGCGTCTCCGAGGCGATGCTGACGGTCCGGCTCTCGGAGTGGCTCAATCGCGGCATCGTCTCGCGTTTCGGACTGGTGGTGCGGCACCGCGCGCTCGGCTACGGCGCCAACGCGATGTGCGTGTGGGACGTCCCCGACGACCGTGCCGATGCCTTGGGGGCCGCGCTCGCGGCCGAGGACGCGGTGACGCTCGCGTACCGGCGCCGCCGGGCCGACGGCTGGCGCTACAACCTCTACGCGATGATCCATGGCCGCGATCGCGCCGTCGTCCGCGCGCGGCGCGACGCGATCGCGGCGTCGATTGGCCTCGACGGATACGCGCACGACGTCCTGTTCTCGCTCGCGGCGTTCAAGCAGCGCGGGGCGCGCTATGCGGCGCGCGCCGGACGGAAGCTGCCGGCAGGCCGGGACGCAACGGAATGGGCCATCCCGGCGTGAGTGGACTCGTCGATCCCGTCGACCGGGCGATCGTCAACGCGCTGCAGGGCGCTTTCCCGCTGTGCGAGCGACCGTTCGCCGCCGCCGCCGACGCGCTGCGGGTCACCGAGGACGAGTTGATCGCGCGCATCGATCGCATGCTCGCCGACGGCACCCTCACGCGCTTCGGTCCGCTGTACGACGCCGCCCGCGTAGGAGGCGCGTTCACGCTCGCGGCGATGGCGGTGCCCGACGCGGACTTCGAACGCATCGCCGGCATCGTCAACGCGTTCCCGGAGGTCGCGCACAACTACGCGCGCGACCACCGGCTCAACATGTGGTTCGTCGTCGCGACGCCCGCGCCGGAGGGTCTCGACGACGCCGTCCGGCGCATCGAGTCCGCGACCGGCCTGCCGGTGCTCGCGTTCCCGAAGGAGCGCGAGTACTTCGTCGACCTGAGGCTCGAGGCATGAACGCTCCGATCGATGTCGTGGCCCTCGACCGCGCCATCCTCCGCGCGACTCAGGCCGGGCTGCCGCGGGTGCCGCGCCCCTACCACGCGGTCGCGGAGGCGATCGGCGCCGCGCCCGAGGCCGTGATCGAGCGCATGCGCGCGATGCTCGCGTCGGGCGCGATCCGCCGCATCGGCGTCGTCCCGAACCATTACCGCCTCGGCTGGACCGCGAACGGCATGAGCGTGTGGGACGTCGACGACGCGCGCGTCGACGAACTGGGCCGGCGCGTCGGCGCCCTGCCGGGCGTGAGCCACTGCTACCGGCGCCCGCGCCGGCTGCCGGCGTGGCGCTACAACCTGTTCGCGATGGTCCACGGGCGCGAGCGCGACGAGTGCGAGGCGCAGGTCCGGGAGATCGCCTCGCTGCTGGGCGACGCGGCCCGCGCCCACGAGGTCCTCTACAGCACCCGGATCCTCAAGAAGACCGGGCTGCGTTTCGCGTGAACGGCGCCGCGCGCGTCGAGTTCGATCCCGGTCAAGGCGCGGGGGCCGGTTCCGCGGACAATGGAAGCCGGAGAGGCCCGGCAGTCCGGGCGACCGATGGAGCGATGCGATGTTCCGCGTGACGCAGTATCTCGACGAAGTCCGGCGCCCGACACCGCTGGGGCCGAAGCGCAACCCGCCCGGGCCGGTGGTGATCTGGAACCTGATCCGCCGCTGCAACCTC
>DAOMBL010000049.1:0-12196 GCA_035427325.1 Casimicrobiaceae bacterium | reverse complement strand
CGCAGACCTGGCGCAGCTCGGCCTCCGGAGCCAGGATCAGGTCCTCGTACCGCAGCTCGAGAAACCGGTCGCGCGGGAGCATGGCGCCCATCTTGCGGCACAGCGACGTCTGCTCGCGCCACTCGACGGCGGCGCGCAGGACGTTCTCGTAGCCGTAGATGTACTCCTTGCTGGCGTGCGACAGGGCGCAATCGCGGCCGTCCCGCACCAGGTGCACGATCCTGCAATCCGGAAACTCCCGGTTGAGGACGTCCAGCGCGACCAGCGTGCCGGTGTTCTTGTCGCCCCAGAACCGCTTTCCCTGGGTGCGCGCGTACACCTCGTGGAAACGCCGCATCACGTCGGGGAAACATTCCGGCAACGGCTCCGCCAGGAGTTCCCCGAGCGGCAGCACGGCCTGCCAGGCCTTGATGCGCGGCTCCGCGAGCAGATCCTCGATCATGCGTTTCGCGAGGTCCGGGCTCGCGAGGCCGCCGTACGCGCCGTCCGACTTGTCCCGGTAGTCGAACCAGAGCTCGCCCGAGTCGTGCGGAATCGCGATCTCGGGGTGCGCGTTCAGCATCAACCGCAGCAGCGTCGTGCCGCTGCGTTGAAAGCCAACGACGAACAGCGGAGCGCGCGGGCTGGACATCTCGTTCATGTTCGTCCCGGTCTGACTCGCAAGTCCCTTCGAACCTTCCAATCGATCCCTCGTCCGGCAACACCGCGACGGGATGCCCTCCACAACGTCCGGAAAGGCAGCCGCCCACCGCCTCTCTGCGCCGACTTGCATGGTGGTGGCCGCATCGCCGACGGATCTCGCGATGCAACGCTCGCACTCCGCCCCTCCATGGTAGCGACGCGCGCCCATGGCGCGCGCTCCGTCGGCGCCCTCCCGCGATTCCCCGAGCCACGCGGGCGAACGTTCCGCGCCGCGCTTCGCCGACTCCCTCGCCACGCCTGTCGCCGCATCGCAAGGCGTCGCGACGAGCCGCGTTGACGCGTCTGCCGCTTCATCCGCTTCATGCTACCTTGGCGGATATTCTATTGGGCGGCGAGGCGCGCTCACAAATCCGGAGCCGGATCGCGCCTCGCGCCACTCGTTCGAGGCGATCACGTCGACGCTGCCGGAGGATTGCCGCCGCCGGGCCTCCGGAGCGGAGGCGATCGGCGCGGGAGCGCGGGCGTGCCATCGGGAATCGTCATGCAACGCGAAGACAACTTGGAGCTCACAGTTTGTTCAGTCTCCTACTACAACGCCCGGCACCTGGCCCTCAACTGGGAGTTGTCCGACCACCTCAATCGCGGCGACGCGCGACTGCACTGGGTGGTCGCGGAGAATACCCCCGACGGCTCGGACGCGAAGCTCGACGCCGGCGATCGCCGGTTCCTGGTCATCCCCGGCGTTGGCGAGGAGCATCGCGACAACTACCAGCACACGGAGGCCTTGCACAAGTGCTTCGCGCACGTGCAGACGCGCCACCTGCTCGTCCTCGATCCGGACTTCTACATCGTGAGGCCACGCTGGGTCCGCGGGATCCTCGGCCACATGCAGCGCAACGACCTCGCCATGCTGGGCGTGCCGTGGCACCCGAAGTACACGGACAAGTACCGCTACTTTCCGTGCGTGCACTGCTTCTTCGTCGATCTCGACAAGATCGGCATCGACGACCTCGACTTCCGCCCCGGCTGCGCGGACGAACCGACCAAGCTTCCGGCGTCGCGCGCCGCCGGCACCCGCCGCGGATTCGCGGGCCGTTTGCTGGACATGGCGCTGCTGCGGCACCGACGCAAGGACTACCGCGACACCGGCACCCGCATGTACCTACGTTACGCGCGGGATGCACGCTACCGGTACGAGTGCGCCACCCCCGTCTACCGGCTTCCCGACGACTATCCGGGCAAGGGGAACCCGTTGAGCCTGCGCAGCCGGCTCCTCGAGGCAGTGCTTCCGGACAGCTACTGCTACCTGCCGAAGCGCGCGGGATCGTACGTTCCGGACGGATTCCTGGACAGGCGGAACGGCACGGCCTCGGAGTTCTGGGAGGAGTTCATGTGGCGAGGCGAACCGTTCGGATTCCACGTGCGGCGAAACGCGCGCAAGGGCGAGCGGGACGCGGGCGCGGAACTCGAAGCGCTCGAACGAACCCTGGCGGCGTTCGGACCGTCCTCTTCCGGCTGAAGCCCGACGTGATGCCCGACGTGACGACCGGCGCGCGATCCGCGCGCCCCGGACGGGCGCCGGCGGGGCCGCGCGCGACAACTCGTCAATGCGCGATGGATCGCAAGACGCCGTGGCCACGCGCCCGCCACCCGGGCCGGGTCCGCGCGCCGACGCGTTGATTCGGCCGCAGCGAGCGTCCCGATGAGCGTCATCCGCAACTCCATCTACGTCTCGTTCATCGAGAACTACTCGATCACCCTGCTGCAGTTCATCGGCTCGATCGTCATCGCGCGCCTCCTGACGCCGTCGGAGATCGGAGTGTTTTCGATCGCGGTCCTGCTGTCGGGCCTCGCCGGCACCGTGCGCGATTTCGGCGTCACGCAGTACCTGATCCAGGAGAAGGACCTGACGGACGGCAAGATCCGCGCTGCGATGGCCCTGAGCATCGGCATCGCCTGGTTCCTGGCGGTGGTGCTCCTGTTGCTGAGCGGGCCGGTCGCCCGCTTCTACCGCGAGCCGGGCATCGCCGGCGCGGTGATCGTGCTGGCGTCGACGTTCCTGCTCGTTCCGTTCGGATCGGTCGTGATGGCGATGCTTCGGCGCGAACTGCGCTACTGGGCCATCTTCAGGATCCGGGTCGGCAGCACCCTGGTGGCCACGACCTTGTCGATCGCGCTCGCCATGCACGGGTTCGGCTACATGAGCCTCGCATGGTCGGCGCTGGGCGGCGTCGTCGCGACGATCCTGCTCTGCGGCCTGCATCGCCCCGCCGGGCTGCCGCGCCTGCCTTCGATCTCCCAGGTGCCGCAGGTGTTCTCGTTCTCGGGGCCGGTCGTGCTCACCCGCGTGATCTCGGAACTGTCGCGTGCCATTCCCGAACTGGCTGTCGGAAAGGCGCAGACGATGGAGTCCGTCGGCCTCCTGGGGCGTGCCCTCGGCCTGCGTGCCATCCAGGACAAGGTGCTCATGTCGGCGCTCTGGTCCGTGGTCCTGCCCTATTTCTCGAAACTGGAGAGGGAGCGCGGCAACCTCAGGACCAGCTATGCGCGCGTGCAGGCCTACGTGACCGGCGTCGCGTGGCCGATGCTGGCATTCCTCGCGGGAGCCGCCAGCCCCATCATCGCGGTCCTCTATGGTCCCCAATGGGACGCCTCCGCGCCCCCGCTCCGCATCCTGTGCGTCGCGGGCATGGTGGCGTCTGCCCTTCCTTTCTTCAGTGCGGTCCTGCTCGCCCGGGGACGCGCAGATGCGCCGCTGAAGATGCAACTCCTGTGCGCCCCCTTCCGACTCGTGGCCGTGGTCGTATCGGCGCCATTCGGGCTGCTCGCCGTGAGCAGCGCACTGGTCGCCGCGTCCTTGCTCGATCTGGCCGTCTGCTACGGCTACCTGCGGCGCCTGGCGGAGGTCGACTGGCGGGATCTGCTCGACGGATCGGCGCGCAGCATCGGCGTGACGATCGCATCGGGCATCGGTCCTGCCTGGTTCGGAGGTTCGATCGCCCCGGTCGATCTCTCGCCGATCGTCGCGCTTCTCGCAGCGTCGGCCACGGCGGC
This sequence comes from Casimicrobiaceae bacterium, assembly GCA_035427325.1. Taxonomy (GTDB): domain Bacteria; phylum Pseudomonadota; class Gammaproteobacteria; order Burkholderiales; family Casimicrobiaceae; genus VBCG01. The sequence continues at coordinate 8,500 of DAOMBL010000049.1, read as the reverse complement.
GCTCGGCTGGCTCGCGGCGATCTACCTGTTCAAGCACCCCGTGAGGCAAGAGATCGCGGTGGTTGCGCGCCGGCTGCGCGATCGCGCCTGAGTTCACCGACTCCCTCAAACCTCCGCCCGGTATCGTCTGTCGTCGATGAAAGCGCTCGTCGTATCAGGCTATCCACCCACGAGCCCGGGGGAAAGCTCCCACGGGATCTTCAAACGCCTCGACAACTTCATCGAGGCGTTGGGCAGTGAAGGCGAGGTCGATCTGCTCTTTTTCGGCGATGGCGACACCGCCGTGACGACGGAGGAGCGCACGAGCGTCGAGCGGGCGAGCCGGGAACGATGGGGACCGCGCGTCGCCGCCTTCCTCGCCCGAAAGCGCTCCAGGCCCGCCCGGCCCTCCCTCGTCGACCGATTCGTGAAGCCGATCTTCAGCGCAGCCGCTCAGTCGGCGTTCGACGACATGTCCGGCGCGCCGCAACTCGCCGAACTCGAGTCCTGCCTGGCCAGGCGTCCGGACCTGCTGTTCGCCCACCGCCTGGAGTCGATGCTGCTCATCATGGCGGCGCGACGCCCGCTTCCTCCTGTCCTCTACGACGTCGACGACGTCGAACACGTCAAGTTCCTGCGCTTCATGAGGCAACCGCCGTACTGGCGCAGCAAGTTCCTCCTGTACCTCCAATGGCCGGCCCTCTACCTGACCGAGCGCCGGGCCATCGGACACGCGCATACCGCGTTCGTGTGCTCCGAAGCGGACCAGGCCTACCTGCGGGACAGATGCGGTTCGCGCAACGTCGAAGTCGTGCCGAATGCCGTCCGGATTCCGGAGGCCACGCCGGTGCCGACCCGTCCCGTGCTGCTGTTTCTGGGCAACTACCGATACGCTCCGAACTGCGTCGCGGCGGAACACCTCGCGCAAGACATCTGGCCGAGGATCAGGGCGGCCGTTCCCGACGCGAAACTGGTATTGGCCGGTCGCGACGTCGAGAAGGTACGGCTGCCTCGGGGATCCGCCGGCATCGAAGCACGAGGATTCGTGGCGGACCTCGACGCGCTCTACGACGAGACGCGGGTGGTCACCTGCCCGATACTCGCTGGCGGCGGCACGCGGTTCAAGATCATCGAAGCGGCCGCCTATGGCCGGCCCGTCGTCTCGACCACGCTGGGAGCCGAGGGCATCCCCTTCGTCGACCGCCGGGAGATTTGCCTGGCGGACGCCCCCGCCCCGTTCGCGGATGCGTGCATCGCGCTGCTCAACGATCACGACCGGTGCGTGGAGATCGCTGGCAGGTGCAGGGAGAAGGCGAGGCTGCTCTACGATCGCGAACGCATCGTCGAACGAGTACGGGGATTCGCCCGGACCGCGGTCGCCCAAACCCGATGATCCGCCACGCCCGCCGCACCCGCTGCGCAGCACCGCAGCCGATGGCTGCGGCTCCGGCGGATGCACGTCCGCGCGGCCGTTGCCTCTCGTGCGGCGGTGTCATGCGAATTGGAACTTGACGCAGGCACTGCCTGTCCGGGCCTTCGTCGCCGGGACGGCGATGCCTCGTGCTTGCGCGTCTCTCGACCGTCGGCCGCGGATACGGAGGCGCGCTCTCCGCCTGGCTTGCGATTCTCCTTCGTCTCGGTTCGAACCCTCCAACCGACGCAGAATGGTGCCGGAGGAGCATCACGGCCCGGCACCCGCCGTTGCGATCACTTGAATGCTCGCAGGATCGGGCGCCGGTTGTTCTCGGGCAGGCTGTCGTCGACACAGAAGCCGAGTTTCTCGATCCGGGAGAACCCGGCCCCGATCAGGCTCTTCTCGACGACGTCGGCGTTCGTCGTCGCATTGCCCTCGAAATACAGCACGTGCCGTGTGACATCGCCCAGGAGCCGGTACATCCGCTCGGGCTTCTTCACATGGGCTTCGACGGCGAGGCACATGACCACATCGTAGGGCCCGTCGACCGACCCGACGGTGGTCTTGTCGATGTCCCCTTGCTCGAATCGCACGTTGGTCAGGCCGCCGAACAGGGCCACACGATTCGACACCAACACCTTCGCCGCGTCGAACTCGATGCCGCGGCATTCGCGCGGCGCGAGTCTCTGCGCTTCGAGCAGCATCCCGCCTATGTTGCTCCCCAGGTCGAGCATCCTCCTGCCGGCGACGATGTCCGCCGTGATGCCGAACTGCTCGTAACGCCTGCGGCAGTCGCGTTGCGCCTCGTCCGGCGAAACGACCAGTCCCGGCACATCGATCGAATTGTAGATCCGGCCCTGCTTGCAGGCATATCGACCGTGACTGCGCTGGAAAGTGAGCGACGCGTCGTGCAGTTGCTTCTTCAGGATTCCTGCCAGGCGGCGCATCGCGGACTCGAAGTCGACGTTCAGGACGTCCGCCAGGCAAAGAGGGGTGCCGTTCGCATAGCACATGTTCCGCGTCTGCCAGGGCGAATCGAGCCCTTGGCCGGTGACATCGTAGCAATCGCGAAGTCCCGGTCGGCGCCCCTCCGGGTAAGCGGCCAGCGTCTCGTAGTCGACGAGCCTGATCTGGCCATCGACCAGGAAAAGGTTGCCTGCGTGGAAGTCGCGGTGCGCGAATCCGGCCACCAGCAGGTCGAGGATGATCGACAGCGACTGCCCGGCCAGTTCGGCCCGTTCGTCGCCGGAAAGCGTGGGCGCCAACCGATCCAGCCGGGACTCCGACGGATACATGGGCGCGGCGAACCAGTATCTCCCATGGGCAGTCCAGGGGGTGAACCAAGGCATGTCACCGAACTCCCGGCGAGCCCGCAGCTCGGCTGCGAACGCGGTTCGACCAGGCGTCTCGGTCGTGAAGCACTTCTTCACCTGGGCCTTGCCGTTCGTCTCGATGCGGCGAGAGTAGGAGCGGTTGCCTACGTGCAATACCTCTGGATCGTCGCGCAGTCGCGGATTGCGTTTGGGCGCCGGTTCTCCGAACCTCTGGTGAAACTGCTGCTTCGCCCATCTGAGGACGCTCATGTCTGTCTTTCCCCCAATGCACGCTGCACCATGGCGACGCGGCGAGTCGCGCCGTGCAAGTCAGCCATCGAACTTCTGCGCCGCGATCGCACGGACGGCCCGCGTCACCGTCCGGATGCGCTCGTCCGCCATTCTAGCGGCGCGCCGATCCATCGGTCCCGTCGGCGGGTGCGGTTCGGCCGGCGGGGTCGCCGCGCAACCGCATCGCCCAATCCCAACCGCATCTCGGTGCCACTACTTGTACGCCACGGAATCTCCGGAACATCCATGGTCGCTCGAGGGAGCGAGGTGCGTTGCGGATCGCCCCTCGATGCGATGGCGTCTGTCGGTTGCGGTTGCGGGCCGTGGCGTGGCTTGCCGGACGTCCAAGGCGGGCTCAATCATCGCTTGTCCGCGGCCGGTAGATGGTCGCCGACACGCGCTCCGGCGCGTCTCGCCCCCAACGGTACGGGGCGCGGATGTCGATCGTCGCCGCCGGCACATGGGTGCCAGGACCGAGGCGCGCGGCAAGCATTCGCTGCCAACCTTTGATGGCGCGGGGGTTGTTGTCCGATCCGAGCAGCCAGGCGCCCTTCAGTACGCGAGGCGGGAGACGTTCGATGACGCGCGCTGCCATGGCCTCGCTTCCCGGATATCCCCCTGGCAGCCAGGCCAGCCCGACGGGGCGGCCTTCGAGGACGAATATCAGTCCCGGGCCGTCGCCGGTGAAGTCGAGTATTGCCTGGCCCGGCCCCAACCCGGCCGCGCGCGCGGCGTCGATCAGCGAGCCGAGCGTCTGATGCGTTACAGCATCGACGAGCAACCGGGACGCTCCGGCGCCGACACTGACCGGGATCGACTGAGCGCCGAGGGCGCTGACTTGACGGTACGTGTATCGAACGTCCGTGGCCGCCCTCACTTGTGCCACCAGCGTCGGCACGCACAGTGCCGTCATGCATGCGACGTATGCCGGTGCGGCGATGAGTCGAAGCTCGAGGAGTCGATGCAGGCGCAGCAGCAGTGCGACGATCGGGAACACCGCCGCCCGTTGACTGTGCTCCAGGAGGGGATTGTTGGTGCCCACGGCGTAGGCGATGGGCAATGCGAGCAGCAGCACCATCAGGGAAACGTCCGCCACGCCGGACGATTCGCAATGAGTCGACCTGCAGTGCATGGCTTCGACGATCCCAGGCAGCAGGACGCCCATGCTCAACCAGGGCAGCCACCAGCGCACGGGACCGACCATCCACCCGACCACGCAGCCGCCGACCACGATCGCCACCAGGACCGACATCGCCGTGCGGCGCGATGATCCGAGCCACGCCACGGTGCCCGCGACGACCAGCGCTGCCCCAAGACCGGATGCCAGGATGGCCGGCGCGGCCGCCTGGAGTTCCCACCTGGCCGCATTCACCGAGCGGACCAGGCTGTGGGAGCCGTCCATGCTCAACAGCTTCACTCCCTCCAACAGCGCTTCCAGCCAGTGCGGATGGGCGAGCTGCAGCACCATGAAGTTGAGACTCGCTCCCGCCAGACACAGCACGAATAGCTCCGCCAGATGTCTCGGCCGCCAATCGCGATTCGCCATGACGAAAAACAGCCCGTGAACCGCGACCACCATCGCGGCGGTCGAGGCCTTACCCAGGCCGCAGGCGCCCATGGCGAGGCCGTAGACGAACATCGCCAGGCGCCGGCCAGCGGCTGATTTGGCGGGCTGCAGCACGCGCAGCATGGCGCCGGTCGCCACCAGCATCGAGCACAGCGCGAGCAGGTTGTAAGAGGGCGCCCTGACCGTCGCCAGTTGTCCGAAACCGAAGAACGACGCCGCCATCCCCACCGCGCCGATCGCCATGCGCGCGCCCGTCGTCGGGATCTCGCGGCGCGCGAAGTAACCGAGCGCCTCGAGCGCGAAGAACGCGCTGCTCGCCATGAGCAGAACCACGCTGAACACGCGAATCGCCGGAACGCTCTGGCCCAGCAGCCGAAAGGGCCATTCGAAATAGGCTCCGAAGAACGTCGCCGTTCCAAGCAGCTCGCGCCAATGAAGGTAGTTCAGGAAATAGTAGGACTCGTCGGTGAAATCGAATCCTCGCGGGGCCATCCAGACGTACAGCCCCACCTGAGCCGCCAACAGCGTGAGCGCCGGGATGGACCCCCGCCAGCCCGGAACGCGCATCGGAAACGGGACGCCTGCTTCCCGGCCGGCGACGACGGGACTCATCGCAGCGCGTCGTGGACCGCGTCGATGACGTTGCGCTGTTCCTTGCCCAGGTCCGTCCACAGCGGAAGGCGGACCAGACGGTCGCTCAGCTCGTTCGTATGGAGCATCGGGCCCACCGCCCGGCCGTACTGCCGCCCGGCGGGAGAGCTGTGCAGCGGGACGTAATGGAAGACGGCGTGGATGCCCTTCGCGCCCAGCGCGGCGATGAACCTGGTGCGCGCGTCCAGGCCGGGCAGCAGCAGGTAGTACATGTGTGCGTTGTGCTCGCAGTCCTGCGGCACCACCGGGCGGCGCACCTTGTCCTGCGCCTCCAGCTCTTCGAATGCCTCGTGATAGTGCTCCCAGAGCAACATGCGTCGCGTGGTGATGTGCGTGGCATCCTCGAGCTGCGCCCACAGAAACGCGGCGATGATCTCGCCCGGCAGATAGGACGATCCGATGCCGACCCACGTGTACTTGTCCACCTGCCCGCGGAAGAACTGGCTCCGGTTCGTTCCCTTCTCGCGGATGATCTCCGCCCGGTCGGCGAACTCCAGGTCGTTGATCAGCAACGCGCCGCCTTCCCCGGCGACCACGTTCTTCGTTTCGTGGAAGCTCAGCGTGGACATCTGGCCGATGCTCCCCAGCGCCCGCCCCTTGTACCGCGCCATCAGGCCCTGGGCGGCATCCTCGATGACGAGCAGCTTGCGCCGCTCCGCGATCTCCATGATCGCATCCATCTCGCAACCTACGCCCGCGTAGTGCACGACGACGATCGCCTTGGTCCGCGGCGTGATCGCCGCCTCGATCCGCTCCTCGTCGATGTTCAGCGTGTCAGGACGGATGTCGACGAACACCGGAACCGCGCCGCGCAGGACGAAAGCGTTCGCCGTCGAAACGAAGGTGAACGACGGCATGATCACTTCGTCTCCCGGACCGACGCCGGCGAGCATCGCCGTCATCTCGAGTGCGGCGGTGCAGGAGTGCGTGAGCAGCGCCTTCCTGGCGGACGTCCGCTTCTCCAGCCATGCGTTGCACGCCTTGGTGAACGGCCCGTCGCCCGACAACTGCCCGCCCTGGTGCGCCTGGGCGATGTACCAGAGCTCCTTGCCGGTCATGTGCGGCTTGTTGAATGGAATGATCATTCCGGCCGTGCCCCCTTTCCGGCGACCAGCAACAGCGACCCCCCAACGGGAAATCGTATCCCCAGCCGCATCCCCATGCGCTCGAGGTGCATGATCCACCCGAACGGCCGGTCGATCACGGCCGGCAGGCGCAGTTCCCCGAGCGGGTCGCCGCCCGGCCCGTCGCGCCGGCGCAGCATGCGCGAAACGAGCATGGCGGGCAGGAGCAACGTGACGAACGACGTGGCGTACCTGACCTGGAAGCCGGCGCGCTGCACCTTCTCGCGCAGCTCGCCGACGCGGTAGCGGCGCACGTGATGCGCGTACTCATCCTGCCGGCTCCACAACCACGGATGCTGCGGCACGGTGATGATGGCAGTGCCTCCGGGCCTGAGCGCCTGCAGCATCTGGGACAGGACCGCGTCGTCCTCCTCGATGTGTTCGAGCACATCGAACGCGCCGATGACGTCGAATTCCTCCACGTAGGGCATTCGGCGTGCGTCCATCTGCAGAAGCTCGGCCCGGTCGAGGCGGGACGCGGCGAACGGGAGGCCGACGCTGAACACCTCGCTGCCCGTCATCGTGATCCCCGGGAAGGCCCGCGCCACGCCGGCCAGGACATAGCCGGTCCCGCAGCCGATCTCGAGGAACCGGCGCATGTGCCGGACATGGCGTCGCAGCGCCCAGATGATCAGATGGTTGCGGGCGCGAAACCAGAAATTGTCCGACTCCAGCCTGGCAAGCTCCGCATAGGCTCCGGGCTCGAAACCTGCTCCTCCGTGCGCCAGCTCGGGGGCCAGGGCCGGGAACCCCGCGACGATGCCCGGAGCGTGGCCGCAGGACGGGCAGCGCCAGCTCTCGCCGGCAAACAGGGCCGAGCAGCTCATGCAGCGCTTCATGCGGCGTGGGCCATCCCGGGATTTCGAACGGTTCCCCAAAGTACACGATGCCCGCGAACGCGTGGGACTCCCCGGACCAGCGGGTCGGCCGAGGGCGGACGTTGGCCGGGCGCGCGCCCCCCGGGACGCCCCAACCCCCATCGCCCGGTTGCCGACGAACAACCATGGGAAGCGCTTCGACCGGCGTCCCGGGAACCACCCTCCAATGCGCGCCGCGCGTGCGCTTCGGTCCGCTCCTCTACACCGTCCGGGAGAGCCCGTCTGCCGCGAACACCCAATACCGGCTGAGCAGGAACGTGCAGACGGCGACTATCACGATGGCCCCCGCCTGGACGCCTTCGTGCGGCATGCCCGCGCGATCCACCAGCACCACGAGCAGGGCAAGATTCAGGAGGTAGCCGAACGCGCTCGTCGCGACGTACCGGACGAATGCCCGGCGGGCAATGCCGGAGTGTCCGAAAGACCAGGAGCGGTTGGCGACGAAGCTCATGATCACGCCCCCCGCATACACGAGCGTCATGGCGAGCTTGGGTTCCAGGCCGGCGTAGCGTGCAAGCAGCAGATAGACGATGTAGAGAAGCGCGTTGGAAATCACGCCCACGATGGCGAACCGGACGAACTGGCGTCGGAGCGCGGGTTCAATCAACGGTCGCCTCCCTGACCCAGTGGAAGGTCATTTCCGGCGGAGTGAAGCGAAAGCCGAGGCCACTGTAGAGATTCAGGACGCGGTGATTCCGCGCCGCGACGCACGTGCGAATCCGGCTGGCGCCCGCGATTCGTGACTGATGCAACATCGCGCGCCACGTCCTCCGGCCGTAGCCTTTCCCCTGAACCTCCGGGGCCACCGCACTCAGGTGCCAGTAACAGGTCCCGTCCGCGAGCATTTCGGTCACGAAGAACGCCGACACGCGCTGCCCGTCGCGTATGCAGTACAGCTCCTGACGGGGATGCGCGAAGCTGTCCGTCACCCAGTTCCGGTACCGGCGGTCGCCAATGCTCGAATCGAGCCTCGGATCCAGGTGGAAGCGCTCGCTGTGGAAGGCGTGCGCCGCGATCTCCTGGATCAAGGGAAGATCCGATGGCCCGGCACGCGAAAGGACGACTCCGGCGGGCGCGGCGGTGTCCGTCGACTGCAGGTTGTCCAGCTCCGGGTGATGGACCATCTCGATGAACCGGAAGCCATGCGCTTCGAGCAGCATGGATTCCCTCAGGCGTTCGTGTGGCAGGCGGCAACTCACCAGGCCGGACCGCAACCGGTCCCGGCATGCCTCGAACGCGGCGAAGTCCTTGTCCGCGCCGGGGCCCCGGACTTCGATCCGTCC
>DAOMBL010000048.1:0-12222 GCA_035427325.1 Casimicrobiaceae bacterium | reverse complement strand
CGCATGGTCGAATCGCTTCGCAGCGGGGAAGGCGGCTCGATTCTAGCATTGCGCGCCGCTGCGAGCGGTCGTGCGCCAACTCGCGTTCCCTGCGCACACGGAGTGTCGGGAGCGTCGCATCCGAGATGCATCTGCCACGACCGCGTCCTGCCCACGATGGGCGGCCCCACTGTGGGTCGGCCTTCAGGCCGACGCAATTCATCGCATCGGCGCGAACGCATCGCCTTCGCATCGGCGCGAACCTTCGCATCGGAACGAACCCCATCGGGTGCGATGCTGGCAGCGAGAACAGGCCGAAGGGTAGCGCGCTGCAGACCGCAGCGAAGCTCGGCGCCTCCCGGCTGGACGAGCAGCAGTACCGCCGCCTGCAGACGCCGGGCGAGTTCGACACGAAGACGTCGAGCTGGATCAGCACGCCCGCCGAGGTTCGCAGGATCGGCGGCGCCCTGTCTTGCGATCGGCGCTTCGGCCGGACCTTGGTCTGCCACCGAGGCGCGGAGTCGCACTACGCAGCGCGCGGCTTCCGGGGCGGGCTCGAAGTCTGACGGGCGACTGGGCGACAGGTCGCGCTACGCGACCTCGCGCACGCCGGGAATCGCGCGGATCCGCGCTTCGACGGACGCGATGTCCTCGGCGCGGAGCGGTTCGAGCGTGATGCGGATCTCCTCGGTGTTGCCGGTCGGCCGCCGATGCGCGGTGTACTGGCGGATGTGCGCCGTCGCAGGGCGCACCGCCGAGCTCAGCGCCTCGACCGTCACCGAGCCCGGCTCGACGAGCAGCACGAAATCGCGGCTCTGGTGCGCGGCACGATAGCGCGCTTCCAGCGGCTTCAATCCGGCGAGAATGACGAGGATCAGCACGGTGGCGATCCCCGCCGCTGCGTAGAGCCCTCCTCCCACCGCGAGTCCGATCGCCGCGACCGCCCACAGGCTCGCCGCCGTCGTGAGGCCGCGCACGATCTCGCCGTGCAGCAGGATCGCGCCGGCGCCGAGGAAACCGATGCCCGAGACCACCTGCGCCGCCATGCGCGACGGATCGAGCGCGACGTGCTCGTTGCCCAGCACCTCGTCGAATCCGTAGGTCGAAACGATCATCACCAGCGCGGAGCCCAGCGCGACGAGCATGTGGGTGCGAAGGCCCGCCGACCAGGACTTGCGCTCCCGCTCCAGGCCGATCACGCTGCCGAGCGCCGCGGCGACGACGAGCCGGGTCGCGAGTTCGAGCGGGGCGAGGGTCATCGGCGGTTCCCTTGGCGGCACGCGACCGTTTGCATGGGACTATACGCCGGCTGCTGCGGCACGCGCCGCACCCGGCGCGGCCCGCGTGGATGCGTTCGACCGGGCCGCACCCGTCCGTCGTCAATGCGCACGGACCCGGCTGCGCTCGACGTAGCGCCGGGCGAGCGGGCTTTCCGGCCGCAACGCGGCCCGCTCCGCAGCCAGCGCCGCGGCGAGCGCTTCGTCGCCGCCGCGCGACGCCGCTTCGATGAGCGTCAGGTCGATCACGTCGCGCTGCGCGTGGCTTCCGCCGAAGCGGTGGGCGGTGCTTCGGATCGGTCGCAGCAGGCGCACGGCCTGCGCGTATTCGCCGCGTCCGAACGCCTGCCCCGCCAGCGTCGCCGGGTGTCCCACCTCGCGCGTGAAGTGCACGTTGTCCCCCTGGCCTTCGATCGCCGCGCGCTGCGCGTCGAGGACCTGCTGCTGCTCGGACGGGCGCCCCGCGCCCACGAACGCCATCATCGCGTGCAGGTCGTTGAACGCGTAGTTGCCTGCGGACGCAAGCGGCGCCCAGCGATCCGCCAGCGGCTGCCAGCGCGTCCCGACGTCGATGCCGCGCAGCGCCAGCCGCCACAGCATCGCGCTCTGGTCCACCATGTCGAGCACGACCGACGACCCGGGCCCGCCGATCGACTGGTCGTAGAGGCGCAGCACTTCGTCGACGCGATCCTCCTCGAGATGGAACAGCGCGAGGTGCCACCAGTTGTGCACGCCGAGGAAGCTGCCGCGCGACCAGGTCGCGGCGTTCGGTCCGAGCCACGCGATGCCCTCGCGCGGCAGGTGGCGCATCTCCATGACGTGCGCGACCGCGTGCCAGCCCCAACTGTCGCGCGGTTCGAGTTCCACGCTCCGGCGGCCTTCCCGCTCGGCCTGTGCATAGTCGCCGCATTCCTCGAGGCCGAACGCGTGCATGCCGAGCAGCGCGTGATAGCCGGGAATCGACCGATCCCAGGCCGGCAATGCGCGGGCGATGCGGTCGCGAAGCATGCGCGAGTCGACGGTGAAGAAAACGACCTGGTGCCCGGCCTGCAGCGCCAGCGCGTCGCGGGGGTAGGTCGCGCTCAGGTCCGCGGGCGCGCGGGCGCCATCGCGCCAGCGCCCTTCGGCCACCAGCGCAGCCGCGGCGGCGTGGAGGCGCTCCCGCTCGGTGCCGCCGAGCGAGCGCGCCGTTGCGACGCTCGCACGCGCGGCGGCCAGGCCGGCAGGCTCGGTCCCGAGGAGGTTGAGCCACGCGCGCAGCACGTGCGCCATCGTCATGGCGGGGCTGGCGGCGATCGCGCGGTCGATGGTCGCCATCGGATCGTCGACGAGGCAGCGCAGTTCGTGCGCGGCCTGTTCGAAGGCGGCGAGGCTCTCGTCGTTGGCGCCGGTCACGGGCAGGCCGGCGCGGTCGGTCTTGGTCATGGCAGGGGTCTCCTGATCGGAACGGATGTTCGGTGGCACCAGGGCGTCGCTCGACCGTCGTCACGACGCGAAGCGCGGCCCGGCCGCAGCATGTCCGGCTCCCTGCGCGAACGGCCGAGCCGGAACCCGCCAGCGTGCTCGCGCTCGCGGGGAGCGCAAAGGCTGGCGGTCAGCGGGTCGATCGGCATGGACATCGTCAGACTGCGGTCAGGAACGCCGCGGGCGGGATGCCCTGGCGGGATGAACCGGAGTTTCGACCCAGGTCGCTCCCGGCAACAGCGGGATTCGTGCAACGATACGGACAAACGTGCCATGCCGCACCAGGAACGAACCGTCGTCGTCGCCCTGCTGGGCATCCCGGATGTCACGGCGGCGACCCTCTACGGCTTCTACGACGTCCTCGCCGGGACCCGGCGCGACTGGCAGGTGCTGCACGGCGGGGACGCGATCGTGTCGCCGTTCCGCCCGCTCGTCGTGAGCCGCGACGGCGAGCCCTTCTCCGGCGCCAACGGCGTACGCATCACGCCCGACGCGAGCATGGCCGACTGTCCCTCGCCCGACGTCGTGTGCATCACCGACATCGCCGTGCCGCCCGGCGAGCCGCTCGGGGACCGGTACGACGTCGAGGTCGCCTGGGTCCGCGCGTGCCACGCCGCGGGGGCCGTGGTCGCGTCGTCGTGCTCCGGCGCGATGCTGCTCGCCCGGACCGGGCTGCTCGAAGGCCTCGATGCCACCTCGCACTGGGCATACTGCGACGCGCTGTCGCGCGAGTATCCGCGCACCCGATGGCACGCCGAGCGCGGATTGCTCCACAGCGGGGCCGACCGCCGCATCCTGATGGCGGGCAGCGGCGTCGCCTGGCACATGCTCGCGCTCGCGCTGATCGCTCGTTTCGCGGGGCCCGAGGAGGCGATGCGCGTGGCGCGCATCAACCTGCTCGACTCCAACCAGACCAGCGCGATCGCCTACGCGTCGCTCACGCGCGGGGGTGTCGCGGCCGATCCGGTGGTGGCGCACGCGCAGCAGTGGGCGGCGCTCAACTATGCGGTGGAATCGCCGGTGACCCGCATGGTCGCGCTGTCGGGACTGGCCGAGCGCACGTTCAAGCGGCGCTTCACCGAGGCCACCGGCATGAGCCCGATCGAGTACGTGCACGCGATCCGGCTCGAGGAGGCGAAGCAGTTGCTCGAGCGCGGCGATCGGCCGATCGACGAGATCGCGAGCGAGGTCGGCTACCAGGACGCGAGCTTCTTCTCGCGACTGTTCCGGAGGAAAGTGGCGCTCACGCCCGCGCAGTACCGGCGCCGCTTCGGCTCGCTGGCCGCGCGCCTGCAGGAGGCGGGCCGTTCCTGAGCCCACGGCCGCCACTCGATGGGCCGATCGACGGCGAGAGCGGTCGGCGTGGCGTCATCGGATCCAGGGCCTTCGCCCGTGCGCGCCGCCGAACGTCACGGACTTCGGGTGCGCCGATCCCGCCCGACGGACGCTGCGTCGCGGACAATGGGATCCGCGCGTGCCTGGGGTCCGGGAGCGGCGGGCCGGGCCGGCGCAGGGACCGCGATCGACGGACATTGAGGCGGTTCGACCCCTTGCACCGGGACGTCGGGAGCGGGAGGTCGTCGAGGAGAACCCGACTTCGCATTCGGCGATAATGCGCATCGATGGACCTGGACGCCTACTTCGCACGCATCGGCCATCACGGCCCGCGCGACACGTCGATGCGGGCCCTGGCCGCCATCGCACACCGGCACGCGCTGGCGATCCCGTTCGAGAACATCGACGTCCTCGCCCGCGGCGCGCCCGACCTCGACGAGCGCGCGGTCGAGGACAAGCTCGTCGCGCGACGCAGGGGCGGCTACTGTTTCGAGCAGAACCACCTGCTGCTCGCCGTCCTGAGGCGCCTGGGCTTCGCCGTCGACACGTTCTCGGCGCGCGTGCGATTCTCGGTGCCGGCCGGCATGCCGATGGCGCGCACGCACATGGTGCTGCGCGTGACGACCGACGAAGGACCGCAGCTCGTGGACGCCGGCTTCGGGGGGTTCACGCTGACGGCGCCGGTGCGGCTCGCGACGTCCGAGCCCCAGGCCACGTCCCATGAAACGGTGCGCGTGGTCGCCGACGCCGGAGTCACCGTCCTCCAGGTCTTCACGCCGCCCGATTGGCGCGACGTCTACGCGTTCGATTTCGTGCCTCAGCTTCCGATCGACTACGTGCAGCAGAACTGGTACACGGCGACGAAGCCGGGCGGCCTCTTCACCGGCAACCTCGTCGTCGCGATGCCGGTCGAGCGCGGCCGCCGCACGCTGTTCAACCGCACGTTCAAGGAACGGACGATCGCCGGCGGCGAGGAGCGAACCGCGATCGACTCGATCGACACCCTGCGCGCGATCCTCGACTCGAAGTTCGGACTGCGCATCGACGAACCCGAGCTCCTGGCCGCCTGGGACGCGAGCGGCCGCGGACTGACCTCCCACCCGATGCTGTCGTAGGACCCACGACCGGCGTTCGCGGCATCACGTCCCGCCTTCCGTCCCGGCCAGCCACGTGCGGCGCGCGATCCTGTCCGACATTCACGCGAATCGCGAGGCGTTCGACGCCTGCCTCGCGCATGCCCGGTCGAAACGCGCGGACGCCTACGCGCTCCTCGGCGACTACGTGGGCTACGGCGCCGACGCGGCCGCCGTGGTCGATCGCGTCATGCGCCTGGCGGAAGACGGCGCCATCGTCCTCAAGGGCAACCACGACGCGGCGATCGAGGAGCGGGAGAGCTATTTCCATCCGGACGCGCACGCGTCGCTCGACTGGGCCGGCAGGACGCTCTCGGGCGACCAGAAGCGATTCCTCGCCGGGCTGCCGCTCGTCGCGCAGTCGCCGCCGGCGTCGTTCGTCCACGCCTCGGCAGTCGATCCGGCGCACTGGACCTACGTCGACAGCGCCGCCGTGGCGGCGCGATGCTCGGACGCGGCGGGCGCTCCGTACACGTTCTGCGGCCACGTGCACGACCAGAAGCTGTACTTCGCCACCGCGAAGGGACGCATGCGTCCGTTCACACCGGTGTCGGGCGTGTGCATCCCGGTGCGCCGGCCAAGACACTGGCTGGGCGTCGTCGGCTCCGTGGGCCAGCCCCGCGACCGCAATCCCGCGGCGGCCTACGCGCTCTTCGACGACGTGGCGCAGGAGATCACCTTCTACCGCGTCCCCTACGATCACCACGCCGCGGCGCGCAGGATTCGAGAGGCCGGGCTTCCCGGCACCCTCGCCTACCGCATCGAGGCGGGCATCTGAGATGCCGACCCTCATCACGACCGGCGAGGCGATCGACGGGTACACCGTCGGACCGCGACTGCACGAGGGCGGCAACGGCTACATATTCCGGGCGAGCGCGGATCCCGCGCGCGATCCAGGCTACCCCCTGGCGATGAAGGTGCCCGGTGTCGGGCGCGGGGAGCCCACGATCGGCGTGGTGAGCTTCGAGATCGAGGAGGCGATCCTGCCCCGGCTCGCCGGTGGACACGTCCCGCGCGTCGCCGGCATCGGTGCCGATCCGATGCGCCCGTACATCGTGATGGAGCTGATCGAAGGCGAGGGGCTCGCCTCGATCGTCGAGCATGCGCCGCTGCCTCCGGCCGAGGTCGCGCGCATCGGTGCGGCGCTCGCCGACGCGCTCCACGACGTGCACCGGCAGAACGTCGTGCACCACGACGTCAAGCCGGAGAACTTCATCCTGCGTGCCGACGGCAGCGCGGTGCTCCTCGACTTCGGCTTCGCGCGCCACGCGGAACTGCCCGACCTCATCGCGGAAGACGCCGGTTTCCTCGGAGCGGGATCGGCCGCCTACGTGTCTCCCGAGCAGCTCCTGGGACTGCGCGGCGACCCGCGGAGCGACGTCTTCGGGCTGGGCGCGCTCCTCTACCAGCTCGCGACCGGCACCACGCCGTTCGGGGAACCGGAGACCTTCGACGGACTCGCGGACAGGCGCTGGCGCGTGCCTGCGCCGCCGCGCGCCGTGGTCCCCGATCTGCCGCCCTGGCTGCAGGAGGTGATCCTCCACGCGCTCGAACCCGATCTCTCGAATCGCACGCCCTCGGCCGCGCATGTGTCGTTCGATCTGCGCCACCCCGACGAGGTCCGGCTCACCGCCCGCGCGTCCCGCACCGAATCCGCCGGGCTGGGAGAGCAGCTGCGCAACTGGTGGCACGCACGCGGCACGCGACCGATCCCGGGTGCGCCGCGCACCGCACTCTCGAGACTGCCGGTGGTCGTCGTCGCGATCGACACCGAGCGCATCGACGATCCGCGCCACGAGGCGATCCGGCGCACGCTCGGCAAGATCGTCGCGGCGAACGACGACTACCGGCTGCTGCTCGTCGCGGCGATCACGGCGGCGCCGATGGGCGAGGGGGCGGCGCTCGAGGAGACCTCGTCCGGGCGCCAGCTCGCGCACCGGCACCTGCTGCGCGCCTGGTTCGCGCCGCTCGGGCTGCCCGCGGAGCAGACCTCGCTGCACGTGGTGGAGACCTCCGATGCCGCGAACGCGATCCTCGAGATCGCACGCACCAACAACGCCGACCTGATCGTGCTGGGCGCGCCGGCACCGCGCGAACGCGCTCTCGCGTGGTGGCGATCCACCGCGTCGAGCGTCGCCTCGGAGGCCCCGTGCAGCGTCTATCTCGTGCGCCTGCCCGGCACGCCGCCGCCCTCCCCCGCCCCGAGCGGCACCGCGCACGGAACGGCGTAAGGCGCGAGCGCCTCGGACACCGCGGGCGTTCCGCCGCCGCGCGACATCGGAACGGCCGCGGCGGGGCACGCGCGCATCGGCACCGTCGTCGCGGGGGGACCGTGTGCTATCGTGATCGCGAGCCCCGGCGGGACGACCATGCGAGCGATCGTCTCGCCGTCATGGCGTCGAACCGCCGGGAGGCACCGCAACACCGTCGCGCGAGACCCGCCACGCATGTCCCCTCCCGTCGAACGCGCGCACCCTCCCGCGCCTGGGGAAGCCATGACAGCCGTCGGAATCGTCCCGGCTGCACCGATCGATGCGGCCGCGCTCGCCAGGCGGCGACGCCCACACGTTGCGACGTGAGACGAAGGATCGCCGCCCGCACGCTGCGCGGAACAGGTGTCGCCCTCGTCGCCAGCGTGCTCGGCGGCTGCGTGCTGGACCGCGTGCTCGACACGCATCGCCAGCTCTGCGAGGCGCAGCCTCCGCAGGTCGTCGTCGCGGCGGCGCCCGGCAAGGGCTATCGCGTGGATTTCGCCCGGCCCACGCTCACGCGCGAGGACGTCGAGTGGCTGGTCGGCCTGCCGCCGACCCGCGTGGTCGATTCGGCGACCGGCGTGCGGCTGGTGTACGTGGCCACCCCGCACGACCCTCCGGCGCCGCGCGTCGGGGCGCCCGCGACGGATCTCGTGTTCCGCAACGACGGCGGTGCGATGAAGCTCGCCGCGGCGATTCGGCCCGAGCGCGTCTCGTCGCTCGTCCCCCGCGAACTCGTCGATGCGGCGATCGCCACGGCCTGCCGGCCCGAGATCTCGCTCGCGCCTCCCGGCGCGCGCTTCGACCTCGCCAGGGTTCCATCGTCGGCGTTCCCCGACAAGGCGCGCATCGTGGCTGAACTCGGTCCTCCCCACTTCCGCGACGGCGCGACGTTCGGCTACCGATTCTGCCTCGAGCCCTGCGACCCGAAGGCGAGGCCGCTCGCGATGTTCACCTATGCGACCGGCGACGACGGCCGGCTTCGACAGGCGCGGCTCGCGTATTTCCGCTACCAGCTCGACATCGACCGCGACGCGAACCTCGCCACGCTGTCGCTGCGCCTGCCGTGAGCTGCCGCGCGACATGTCGAAAGGCCGGCGCGCGCACGGCTCGCCGGACGCCCCTCGCCCGCGTCGCGCTGGCGCTGCTCCTCGCAGCGGGCGCGGTCAATGCGCCGCCCGCCCGCGGCGAGGCGGTTGCACCGACATCGAGGTCCATCGCCGTCGCACTCGACGGGATCACGACGGAGGTCGACGTCCACGTGCCCGCAGGACGGCCCGCCGGCGCGGCGATCGTCGCGCACGGCTGGACACGCTCGAAGGCGCAGCACCGTGACCTGGGCCTCGCGCTGGCCGGGGCCGGCATCGTCGCGATCGTGCCCGACCTGCCCAACCTGGTCGACCTGTGGGGAAACGGAACGCTCGTCGTCGAACTGGCCGCGGAACTCGAGGCGGGAGCGCAAGGCCTGCCCAGGATGCCGCGTTCGTCGCTGCTCCTGATCGGCACGTCGGCGGGCGGTCTCGCCACGGTCTACGCCGCATCGAAGCTGCCGGGCCTCGCCGGCTGGATCGGCCTCGATCCGGTCGATCGCACCGGGACCGGGATCCACGCGGCGACGCAACTCGATTCGCCCGCGATCGTGCTGCTCGGCGACTCGTCGGCGTGCAACCTCTTCGGCAGCGGGCGGTCGATCGCGCGCGCGACGCCACGTCTCGTGCGCCTGGAGAAGTTCGACGGGGCGTCGCACTGCGACTTCGAGAGCCCGACCTCGAAGTTCTGTACCCGGCTCTGCGGCGGCGCATCGCGCGACCGCCAGGACGCGATCCTGCGCGAGACGGTAGCCGCGTCGATCGAACTGCTGCGGCAATCGGCGGATGCGCGCCACGACCCCGGGTACGCGCCCGACGCGGATCCTCCGCCGTTGCAGCCGGACAAGGCCGATCGCGCACCCGCCGGGGACGCGGCCGCACACTGACGCGGGGCCCGCAAGCGGTCCCGCCGGCCGCGGGTCGGCCGAATTCGTGCGCTGTGCGGCATTGGGGTATAACGGCGCAGTGCCGGCCGGACCGACGCCGAAGGGCGTCGCCACGGACAGGCATACGCGTCGGTCGCCGCCGCGCCGTCCCGGGAGATCGCCATGCGCTTGCGCAAGCCCAGGAGCAAGTCGGACGCCTCCGCCTACCCGGAGGATTCGATCGGCGCCCTGATGGAGCCTCCGCTCGCGGTGTTCCTGCCCACCCAGACCGTCGGCGAGGCGATCGAGACGATACGCGAACTCGTCAAGTCGCAGTTCATCACCTACGCGTGGGTGCTGGAGGCCGACGGCAAGCTCGTCGGCGTCATCACGATGCGCGACCTCCTGTTCAACGACCGGGGGGTGACGCTCGGCGAGGTGATGCTGCGCAACGTCTTCGCGCTGAAGACGTCGATGCCGCTGCTCGACGCGATGAAGTCGACGCTCGACAAGCACTACCCGGTCTACCCGGTCGTCGACGGCGAGGGCCGCCTCATGGGCACGGTGCGCGGCCAGGAGATGTTCGAGGCGCAGGCGGTCGAACTCTCCGCGCAGGCGGGCGAGATGGTCGGCGTCACCAAGGAGGAACGGCTCGCGACGCCGTGGCCGCGCAGCCTCCTGTTCCGCCACCCGTGGCTGCAGTTGAACCTGCTGACCGCGTTCGTCGCCGCCTTCGTCGTCGGGCTGTTCGAGGGGACGCTGCAGAAGATCGTGATCCTCGCGGTGTTCCTGCCGGTGCTCGCCGGCCAGTCCGGCAACACCGGCTGCCAGGCGCTCGCGGTCACGCTGCGCGGCATGACGCTCGGCGAACTGAAGCCCGGCGGCACCCCGGCCGCGGTGCTCAAGGAGGCGATCCTCGGTCTCGCCAACGGCACGCTCGTCGGGATCTCCGCGGGCGCGGGCATGTTCTTCTACGCGTGGATGCAGGACAACCCGCAGGCGTGGATGCTGGCCGGCGTGACCTGGCTCGCGATGGTCGTCGCCTGCGTGATCAGCGGCGTCTCCGGCGTGCTCGTGCCGACGACGCTGCAACGGCTGGGCGCCGACCCCGCGACCGCATCGTCGATCTTCCTCACGACCGCGACCGACGTCGTGAGCATGGGCGCGTTCCTCGGGCTCGCGACGCTCCTGCTCATGTAGCGGGCGACCGCCCGACCGCGCGGCCTACTTCCGCGGCACGTCCGCCGGGCGGTCGGCCGCACGCTCGGCCTGCCGGTTCATCTCGTCGCGTTTCGCGGCCTCCTCGGCGATCTGCTGGCGGATGTCGGGATAGCGCCGCAGGATCTCGTTGAAGTCGTCGGTCGTGAGCTTGAGGAACTTGCAGTAGTCGAGCGCGGTGACGTCCGCCGAGCGCGGCTGGCCGGAGATCAGCGCCATCTCGCCGAAGAAGCTGCCGGGCCCGAGCCGGATGTGCTGCCCGCCGACCGACACCTCGACCTCGCCCGACGACAGGAAATACGCGGCGTCGGCATGGTCGCCGCGGTGGATGACGCGCTCTCCCGGCTGTGCGCTCGCCGGCTGCAGATGCAGCAGCACGACCTCGCGCTGCTCGGGGCTGAGCGAGGCGAACATCGGGAAATGGTCGACCAGCTCCTCGGGCGACAGCGTCTTGTGCGCAGCGGCGAACGCCTCCGCGCGCGCTTTCGCGGCGGCGAGATCGGCCTCGACCGACGCGAGTCGCGACGCGTGCGCGTCCTCGAAGCGGGCCTTGAGCGACGGCCGGAGCGCGATCGCCGCGTTGATCCGGTCGGCGACCGCGAACGCGAGCTGGTTGAGCGTGATCGAGATCAGCGCTCCCGCGACGATCAGGCTCGATCCCGCCTGCGGCATCAGTCCGTAGGCGATGCCGAGCCCGGCCAGGATGAACGAGAACTCGCCGACCTGGGCGAGCGCGGCCGACACGTAGATGCCGGTCGACAGCGGATAGCCCATCAGCATGACGATCGCGAGCGCGATGACCGCCTTGCCGACCAGGATGACGGCGAGCACGCCGACGAGCATCAAGGGCTCGCGGACGATGATCGACGGGTCGAACAGCATGCCGACCGAGATGAAGAACAGCACCGCGAACGCATCCTGCAGCGGCAGCGAATTCGCCGCGGCCTTGTGCGAGAGGTCGGACTCGTTCAACACGACGCCGGCGAAGAACGCGCCGAGCGCGAACGACACGCCGAAGAGCGCCGCCGAGCCGAACGCGATGCCGACCGACAGGGCGAGCACCGCCAGGGTGAACAGCTCGCGCGAACCGGTGCGCGCGACCTGGCGCAGGATCCAGGGCAACACGCGCGGGCCGATCGTCAGCACGATCGCTCCGAACGCGCCGACCTTGAGGAGCGTGATCAGGAGGGAGACGAGGAGTCCGCGGTCGGATCCGTGGTTGTCGCCGGGCACCTTGCCTCCCAGCACCTCGGCGAGCGCCGGCAGCAGCACCAGCACGAGCACCATCGCGAGGTCCTCGACGATGAGCCAGCCGACCGCGATCCGCCCGTTGGTCGTCTGAAGCGTGTTGCGCTCCTCGAGGGCCTTCAGCAACACGACGGTGCTCGCGACCGAGAGGCAGAGGCCGAGCACGATTCCCGCGCCGAGCGACCAGCCCCACAGCATGCACATCGCGGCACCGACGGCGGTCGCGACGGCGATCTGGGCGACGGCGCCGCTGATCGCGATGCGCCGCACGGCCATCAGGTCGGCGACCGAGAAGTGCAGGCCGACGCCGAACATCAGCAGGATGACGCCGATTTCGGCGAGCTGGCCGGCGATGGCGGCGT
>DAOMBL010000047.1:0-12833 GCA_035427325.1 Casimicrobiaceae bacterium | reverse complement strand
CGCGGGGGCGCGCGCGGTCGCCGCCGCCATCGCCGCGTTCGTGTTCGCGAGCCGCGACTTCCGCGGGACGACCGAGATGGTCGTCGGCGGCGTCATCGTCGGCGCGGTGATCGTCGGCGGCTGGTACGTCTCCGGCCACGTGGGCTTCCTCGCCGAGGACCCGGCCACGCTCGAGGAGAAGTTCGTCGCGACGAACACCGGGCGCATGGAGTCCTATTCGTTCGTCGCGCCGGCCGCCTACCTGCTCGAACTCCTGATGCTGTGGACCGACAGCACGCGGGTCGTCACCTTCGGCATCGCGGGCGCCCTCGGCATGATGGCGGGCTCGCTCGCCTACGCGCTGGTGTCGCGCACGTTCCGGTGGGAGGGCTTCGCCAGCGTCGAGGACATCGCCAACCACATCGCCGGCGGCGCGATGATGGGCTTCGGCGGCATCACCGCGCTCGGCTGCACGATCGGGCAGGGACTCACCGGCATGTCGACGCTCGCGCTCGGCTCGATCATCACGCTCGCGTCGATCGTCGCCGGCGCCGTGGCGGCGTTCCGCTACCAGACCTGGCGGCTGGACCGGATCGGGTAGCGCGCGTGCGCACCCAGGACCTTGGGCGGGATCCGTGATCGTCTTCGACCTCCGCTGCGCGCACGGACACGGCTTCGAGGGCTGGTTCGACTCGGGCGAGGCGTTCGAGTCGCAGCTCGCGACCGGACTGGTGCGGTGCCCGGCCTGCGACTCGGCGGACGTCGCGCGCCTGCCGGGCTCGCGCGTCAACGTGCGCAAGGTCGGCGAAGCGGTCGCGTCGGCGGCGACGCCTGCCGTCGCCGGCCTCCCGCATGAGGTGCTCGCGAAGCTGCGCGAAATGGTCCGCAACACGGAGAACGTCGGTCGGCGCTTCCCCGAGGAGGCGCGGAAGATCCACTACGAGGAAGTCCCGCACCGCGCGATCCGCGGTGAGGCGACCGCGGACGAGGCGCGCGAACTCGCCGACGAAGGCATCGAATTCGCGCCGATCCCGCCGATCCTCTCGCGCGACGAGCAGTAGGCGTTCGCGCGGCACATGGGGCGCCGGCCGGTCGGCGCCCGGGGCGTTGCCGAACTGGCGAGCGGGTCCGCGATCGGCTACAATCGCCCGTTTCCCGCGGGCCGTTAGCTCAGCTTGGTAGAGCAGCGGACTTTTAATCCGTTGGTCGCTGGTTCGAATCCAGCACGGCCTACCAGGCGCCTCCCGGCCGCGGGCGCGCTAGAATCACCCCCGGTGCGACGAGCTTGTCGGCGGGCCGTTAGCTCAGCTGGTAGAGCAGCGGACTCTTAATCCGTTGGTCGTAGGTTCGAATCCTACACGGCCTACCACCTTCGTCACGCTCCCGGAGAGCCGCCTTCAGGGCGGCTCGTTCGTTTGCGGAGGCCGGCGCGCGACGAGGCGCGCCGTTCCACCCCCCTTCTCCCGCATGGCGACCGCCGATCGCGCCGCCGGGCCGCCTCTCAACCGGCCGACCGGCGAAGGAGCATCGGGCCGGCGACGTTGACGACGAGTCCCGCGAGCACGAGCAGCGCGCCCGCGACCTGCGCGGGCGCGAGGCGCTCGCCGAGGAAGAGCGCGCCGGACGCGAGGCCCGACACCGGCACGAGCAGCGCGAACGGCGAGACGAGCGGCGTCGGGTAGAGATGCAGCAGGCGGTTCCACGCGCCGAAGCAGAAGAGCGTCGCCGCCCACGCCATGAACAGGATCGAGGCCCACGCGAGCCAGGACGCGTTCGCGGCCGCGTGAACCGCGCCGATGCCCCCTTCGAACGCGAACGAAACGAGCGCGAGCGGCACCGGCGGCACGAGGCTCGACCAGACGACGAGCGAGAACGCGTCGACGTCGTGGTCCGCGCCGGCGCGCTTCGCGATCAGGTTGCCCGCGCCCCAGGCGAAGGCCGCGACGAGGAGCGCGAGGAACCCCGCGAACGATGCCGTCGCGCCCTGGCCGATCTTGTAGCCGCCGAGCACGACGATGCCGGCGGCGGACACGAGCGCGCCGAGCGCGTTCCAGCGGCTGAACCGGTCGCCCGCGAACGCCACGGCGAGCCCGATCGTGAAGAACACCTGCACCTGCATCACGAGCGACGAGAGGCCGGCCGGCATGCCGAGGTTCATGCCGAGGAAGAGCAGTCCGTACTGGACGACGCCGATCGCGAACCCGTAGGCGACGACACCCTTCCAGGGCATCGCGGGCGGCCGCACGAACAACACCGCGGGCACCGCGGCGAGCAGGAAGCGCAGCGCCGCCAGCATGAACGGCGGGATCTCGGCCAGGCCGACCTTGATCGGCACGAACGTGAACCCCCAGATCGTCACGACCACCAGGAGGAGCGCGAGGTGGGCGGGAGGAAGGGCGGTGCGCAAGGGGGGCGGCGCGCCGGCGGCGGGCCGGATCGGAATGGGGGTTCCGGATGGGGTCGGCCGTGGAATTTGCGTTTCATTCCGGGCCGGTCCACAATCGCGATCCTACCGCAGCACCCCACGGGATCCTCCCCGAGATGCGCAACGCCACGACCTTCGCTTCCGGCCGCGAGTTCGACGTCCTCGCGCTGGGGCGCTTCGCCGTCGACTTCTACGCGCAGCAGATCGGCGCGCGCCTCGAGGACGTCACGAGCTTCGCGAAGTACCTCGGCGGATCGTCGGCGAACACCGCGTTCGGCTGCGCGCGGCTGGGCCTGCGCACCGGGCTGATCTCGCGGGTCGGCGACGACCACCTCGGCCGCTTCCTCGTCGAGACGCTCGCGCGCGAAGGCTGCGACACGAGCCACGTCAGCGTCGACCCGGCGCGTCTCACCGGCGCGGTGGTGCTCGGAATCGAGGATCGCGACACCTTCCCGCTCATCTTCCTGCGCGAGAACTGCGCGGACATGGCGATCACCGAGGACGACGTCGCCGAGGACTACCTCGCGCGAAGCCGCGCGCTCCTCATCACCGGCACGCATTTCTCGCAGCCGCACGTCGACCGCATCAGCCACCTCGCGCTCGAGCGCGCGCGGCGGCACGACGTGCGCACCGTGCTCGACATCGACTACCGGCCGGTGCTCTGGGGGCTCACGAAGCGCGGCGACGGCGAGACCCGCTACATCCGCTCCGGGACGGTGACGGCGCACCTGCGCCGCATCCTTCCGCACTTCGACCTCGTGATCGGCACCGGCGAGGAGTTCGCGATCGCCGGCGGCAGTTCCGATCCGATCGAGGCCCTGCGCGCGATCCGCGCGGTCACGAAGGCGACGCTCGTCTACAAGCGCGGACCGCTCGGCTGCGTGGTGATCGACGGCGAGATCCCCGACACGCTCGACCGCGCGTTCCAGGGCCGGGGTGTCGAGGTCGAGGTGCTGAACGTGCTCGGCGCGGGCGACGCGTTCTCGGCGGGGTTCCTGTCCGGCTGGGTGCGCGGCGAGGACTACGGGAAGTGCACCGCGTACGCGAACGCCTGCGGGGCGCTCGTCGTGTCCCGCCACGGCTGCGCGCCGGCGATGCCCACGCGCGCCGAACTCGATCACTTCCTCGCGAACGCGGCGTCGATCCCGAGGCCCGACCGCGACGCGACGCTCACGCGGCTGCACCGCGTGACTGCGCCCCGAACGCCGCGCGCGGACCTCGCGATCTTCGCGTTCGACCACCGCAATCCGTTCTTCGAACTCGCCCAGCAGGCCGGCGCGGGCGAGGAGCGGCTGCCGCGGCTCAAGCAGCTGTGCGTGGAAGCGGTGGCGGAGACCGAGCGCGCTCGCTCGCTCGGCGGGCGCGTCGGCATCCTGTGCGACGACCGCTACGGCCAGGACGCGCTGAACGCCGCCACCGGCCGAGGCTGGTGGATCGGGCGGCCGGTCGAACTGCCGGGCAGCAACCCGGTCGTGTTCGACCGCGGCCGCTCGGTCGGCACGACGCTCGTCGGCTGGCCCGCCGAGCACGTCGTCAAGTGCCTCGTCGCCTACCACCCCGACGACGTCATCGACCGGCGGCTCGAGAACGAGGCGCAGATCCGCGCGCTGTGCGAGGCGACCGAGGCGTCGGGGCACGAACTGCTGCTCGAGATCATTCCGCCGCGCGGCCTGCCGCGCGCGCCCGACACGCTGCTCCGCGCGATGAAGCGCCTCTACAACCTCGGTTGCCGCCCCGAATGGTGGAAGCTCGAAGCGATGGGCGCGGCCGAGTGGCGGGCGATCGACGCGCTCGTCGCCGAACGCGACCCGTACTGCCGTGGCGTGCTGGTGCTCGGGCAGGCGGCCGACGTCGCGACGCTCGCGCAGGGCTTCCGCGACGCGCGCGACAGCGCGACCTGCCGTGGCTTCGCGGTCGGCCGCACGATCTTCGAGGCGCCCGCCCGGGCGTGGCTCGCCGGCGAAATCGACGATCCCCGGCTGAAGGCGGGGCTGCGCGAGACCTTCGAGGCGCTGATCGACGCGTGGAACGACGCGCGGCGCGGCCGGCGCGAGGCCGCGTGATGGGCGCGACGGTCCGCCTCACCGCCGCCCAGGCGCTGGTGCGCTGGCTCGCGGCGCTGCGCGTCGAGGGCGGCGAGCGCCTCTTCGGCGGCGTCTTCGCGATCTTCGGTCACGGCAACGTCGCCGGGATCGGCGAGGCGCTGTACGCCCATCGCGCGTCGATCCCGACCTACCGCGCGCACAACGAGCAGGCGATGGCGCACGCGGCGATCGCGTACGCGAAGGCGCACCTGCGCCGCCGCATGATGGCCTGCACGACGTCGATCGGTCCGGGCGCGACCAACATGGTGACCGCGGCGGCGCTCGCGCACGTCAACCGCCTGCCGGTGCTGCTGTTGCCCGGCGACGTCTTCGCGTCGCGCGCGCCCGATCCGGTGCTGCAGCAGGTCGAGGACTTCCACGACGGCACCGTGTCGGCGAACGACTGCTTCCGGCCGGTCTCGCGCTACTTCGACCGCATCGTGCGACCGGAGCAGTTGCTGACCGCGCTGCCGCGCGCGCTGCACGTGCTGACCGACGCCGCGCTGTGCGGCCCGGTCACGCTCGCGATGCCGCAGGACGTGCAGACGATGGCCTTCGACTGGCCGGAGACGTTCTTCGCGCCGCCGCCGGTGCGCTTCGCCTCGCTCGCGCCCGCCGGGGACGACGTCGCCGCGGCCGCGGCGGTCCTGCGCGGCGCGCGCAGGCCGTTCATCGTCGCCGGAGGAGGGGTGCTGTACTCGGGCGCGAGCGACGCGTTGAAGCGGTTCGCGGATGCGCACGGCGTGCCCGTGGCCGAGACGCAGGGCGGCAAGGGCGCGCTCGCGTGGGACCACCCACTGCAGGCGGGCGCGATCGGCGTCACCGGCTCGCCCGCGGCGAACGCGCTCGCGCGCGACGCCGACGCGGTGCTGGCGGTCGGCACGAGGCTGCAGGACTTCACGACCGGCTCGCATTCGCTGTTCGCGCACGCGAGCCTCGTGACGCTGAACGTCAACGGCTACGACGCGCTCAAGGGCCGGGGCACGATGCTGCGCGCGGACGCGCGCCGCGCGCTGGAGGCGCTGTCCGCCGCGCTCGCGGGCTGGGCGTCGGAGGACGCGTGGCGGCGGCGCGCGGTCGACGAGGCTTCGCGCTGGCGCGGCGAATTGCTGCGCCTCACCGGACCGCGCGAGGGCGCGCTGCCCTGCGACGGCGAGGTGCTGGGCGCCGTGCAGCGCTCGGCGGGCGACTCGCCGCGCGACGACATCGTGGTGTGCGCGGCGGGCACGCTCCCCGGCGAACTGCACAAGCTCTGGCGGACCTCGACGCCGGGCGGCTACCACGTCGAGTACGGGTACTCGTGCATGGGCTACGAGATCGCCGGAGGGCTCGGCGTGAAGATGGCGAAGCCCGACCGCGAGGTCGTCGTCGTCGTCGGCGACGGCAGCTACCTGATGATGAACTCGGAGATCGCGACCTCGCTGATGCTCGGCCTGAAGCTCACGATCGTCGTGCTGGACAATCGCGGGTTCGGCTGCATCAACCGCCTGCAGCGGGCCTGCGGCGGCGCGCCGTTCAACAATCTCCTCGCCGACTGCCTGCAGGGTCCGGAAGGGCCGCCCGCGATCGACTTCGCCGCGCACGCCCGCTCGCTCGGCGCGGAAGCGGTCCACGTCCGCACGATCGCGGAGCTGGAGGCGGCGCTGGTGAAGGCGCGCGCGGCGAAGCGCACGAGCGTCGTGTGCATCGACACCGATCCGGGCCGCACGATCGACGCCGGCGGCTGGTGGTGGGAGGTGGCGGTGCCGGAGGTCTCGGACCGGGCCGAGGTGCGCGACGCGCGCGCCGCGTACGAAGCGGCGAGGAAGGGGCAGCAGGCATGACGCGAGGACTCGACGTGCGCATCGGGATCAACCCGATCTCGTGGAGCAACGACGACCTGCCGTCGCTCGGCGGCGAGACGTCGCTCGAAACGGCCCTCTCCGAGGGGAAGGCGATCGGCTACGAGGGCTTCGAACTCGGCAACAAGTTTCCGCGCGAGCCCGCGGCGCTCGCGGCGGTGCTCGGCCGGCACGGCCTCGCGTGCGTATCCGGCTGGTACTCCGGGCGGCTCGCGCGCGGACGCACGGTGGCGCAGGAGATCGAGGCGGTCGGACCGCACCTCGATCTCCTCGCGAAGAACGGCGCGACCGTGATGGTCTACGGCGAGGTCGCCGACAGCATCCAGGGCGCGTCGGTGCCGCTCTACCAGCGCCCGCGCTTCGTGCGGCCGGGAGACTGGAGCGCGTACGGCGAGCGGCTCGATGCGTTCGGCCGCCACCTGTCGAAGCACGGCGTGCGCCTCGCCTACCACCACCACATGGGCGCCTACGTCGAGACGCCCGACGACGTCGATCGCCTGATGGAGGCCACCGGCGAGGACGTCGGCCTGCTCTTCGACACCGGCCACATGACCTTCGCCGGCGGCGATGCCGTGGCGATGCTGGAGAAGCACGTCGCGCGCGTCTGCCACGTCCACTGCAAGGACGTGCGTCCCTACGTGATCCGGCTCGCGCGAAACCGCAACTGGAGCTTCCTCGAGTCGGTGATCAACGGCGCGTTCACCGTGCCCGGCGACGGCGCGATCGACTTCCCCGGTGTCCTCGCGGTCCTGCACCGCCACGGCTACCGGGGCTGGCTCGTCGTCGAGGCCGAGCAGGATCCGGCGGTCGCGCCGTCGTACGCGTACGCGGAGAAGGGCTACAAGGCGCTGCGCGGCATCGTCGACGCGCTGGCGGAGAAGGAGGCGGCGTGATCCGCGCATCGCGTCGGCCTGACGTCATCCGCGCAAGGTGTCGGGCTGAAGCCCGACCCACAAGCGAGGTGCTGTGGGTCGGGCTTCAGCCCGACGCGGCGTCCCGCGCTGCGCCGTGGGTCGGGCTTCAGCCCGACGCAATGACCGCCCGCGCTGCCCTGTGGGTCGGGCTTCAGCCCGACGCCCTTCGCAAGCCCGACCCGGCAACAGGACGCCCATGAACTCGCTTCTGGTGAAAGCGGCTCCGACCGGCCCGACGATCGTCGACGTGACGCCCTCGTCCGCCGGCTGGCGCTACGTCGGCTTCCATGCGTACCGACTCGCCCCGGGAGAACACGCCGAGATCGCGATGGGCGGGCGCGAACTCTGCATCGTCGTGCTGTCCGGCCGCGTCGACGTGCGCGCGCCGGGCGGCGAGTGGCGCGGCCTGGGCGAGCGCGACAGCGTGTTCGACGACCGGGCGCCCTGGGCGCTCTACCTGCCCGACGGCGCGGGTGTCACCATCGTCGCGCGTGCCGCCGCCGAGGTCGGCATCGCGAACGCGCCAGGCGGCGGCGGGCTCCCTCCCCGCGTGATCGATCCAGCCACGATGAAGCGCTCGGTGCGCGGCCAGGGCTCGAACACGCGGTACGTCACCGACATCCTGCCGGAAACGGAGCCCGCCGAGCACCTGCTGGTCGTCGAGGTACGAACACCCTCGGGCCACTCGTCGTCCTACCCGCCGCACAAGCACGACCGCGATGCGCCGCCGCACGAGACGCAGCTCGAGGAGACCTACTACCACCGGCTCGATCCGCCGCAGGGCTTCGCGTTCCAGCGCGTCTACACCGACGACCGCTCGATCGACCAGTCGCTCGCGGTCGAGGACCGCGACGTCGTGATGGTGCCGCGCGGCTACCACCCGGTCGTCGTCCCGCACGGCTACCGGTCGTACTACCTGAACGTGATGGCGGGACCGAAGCGCGAATGGCACTTCCACAACGATCCGGCGCACGAATGGATGCTGAAGCGGTAGTCCGCCCGAAGGCAGCGCGCCGCGCGGACCGGGGAGAGGCGCCCGCCTCGCAGGTCGACCGGCTGCTCGCGCGCATCGCCGCCGGGTACGACGACCTGCCGAAGCAGCTGAAGAGCGTCGCCCGCTACGTCGAGCGGCACCGCGCGCGGGTGATGGTCGATCGCATCGGCGACATCGCGCGCGCCTGCGAGGTGCAGCCGTCGGCGGTCGTGCGCTTCGCGCAGCGCTTCGGCTATCCGGGTTTCTCGGCGCTGCAGTCGGTCTTCCGGGACGACTACACGCAGCTGGCGGCGCCGGCGCCGACCTACCAGCAGCGCATCCGCAGGCTGGTGTCCACGAGGCAGCGGACGCTCACCCCGGGCGCGGTCGCGCGCGAGTTCGTCGCGGCCAGCATCGGGGGCCTCGAGGAACTCGCGCGCGACTTCGACGAGGCCGCGCTGTCGTCGGCGATCGCGCTGCTCGCGCGCGCGCAGCACATCTACGTCGTCGGCGTGCGCCGCTCCTACGCGGTCGCCGCCTACATGACCTATGCGCTGCAGCACATCGACAAGCGCGTGCAGCTCGTCGATGGCGTCGGCGGCATGGTGCACGAGCAGGTGCGCTCGATCGGCCGCGACGACGTGATCGTCGCGATCAGCTTCACGCCCTACGGCAAGGAAACGCTCGCCTGCGTGCGGCACGCGACGAAACGCGGGGCGAAGGCCGTCGTGATGACCGACAGCACGCTCGCGCCGCTCGCGCGCGGCGCCGACGCGCTGCTCGTCGTGCGCGAGGGCAGCGCGTTCGCGTTCCGGTCGCTCACGAGCGCCCTGTGCCTCGCGCAGGCGCTGTTCGTCGCGCTCGCCTGCCGGCTCGAACTCGACATCGAGGAAACGGCTCACCGCGGAGACTACGATGACTAGACACGTTCCCAGACTCGCGCGCACGGCGCGCTCCCGGCCCTCCGTGGAGGCGCGATGAGCGCCTCCGGACGGCCCGGCGACCTTCGGGTCGCGATCTTCGGCGCAGGGCGGATCGGCAAGATCCACGCCGGCAACCTGGTGCGGCAGCCCGGCGCGAAGCTCGCCTGCGTCGTCGACCCCGACGCCGCGGCGGCGCAGGCGCTCGCCGCGCAGCACGGCGCGACCGTCGGAACGGTCGAGAGCGTGTTCGCCGACACGTCGATCCGGGCGGTGGTGATCGCGTCGTCGACCGACACGCACGCCGACCTGATCGAGCGCGCCGCGCACGCGAGGAAGGCGATCTTCTGCGAGAAGCCGGTCGACCTCGCCTACGACCGCGCCCTGCGCTGCCGGAAGACGGTGCAGGACGCCGGCGTCCCCTGCCTGATCGGATTCCAGCGGCGCTACGATCCGACCTTCTCGGCGTTGCACGCGCGCATCGTCGCCGGCGAGATCGGCACGCCCGAGATGCTCGTCGTGACGAGCCGCGATCCGGGCCTGCCGCCGGTCGAGTACCTGAAGCGCTCAGGCGGCATCTTCAAGGACATGCTGATCCACGACTTCGACATCTTCCGCTGGATCCTCGACGACGATGCTGCGACCGTCTACGCGACCGGCAGCTGCCTCGTCGATCCGGCGGTCGCCGGTGTGGGCGACGTCGATTGCACGGCGGTCACGATCCGCACCAGGAAGGGCCGCCTCGCGCAGATCAACACGATCCGCCGCGCCGCGTACGGCTACGACCAGCGCTTCGAGGTCATCGGCGCGAAGGGGATGCTGCAGGCGGGCAACCACCGCCCGACGGAAGTGGTCGCATCGACCGGACCGGCGGTGAGCGCGGACCTGCCGGAGCATTTCTTCCTCGAGCGCTACCGGATGGCCTACGCGAACGAGATGGCGCACTTCTTCGACGCGATCGCGTCCGGCAAGCCGGTGCGAACCTCGATCGACGACGGCGTCAAGGCGCTCGAACTCGCGGAGGCGGCCACGATCTCGTGGCGCGAGAAGCGCATCGTCGAGCTTTGAGCGGAGCGTCGCGATGAGCGCAGCCAGCGCGAAAGTCGGGATCGTCGGCCTCGGGCGGCTCGGCAAGCGCCACGGGGAGAACCTCGCGCACCGCGTGCCGGGCGCCGAACTCGTCGCCGCGTGCAGTCCCGACGCGGACGAGCGGGCGTGGGCCGCGCAGGCGCTCGGCGTGAAGCACGTCTACGGCGAGTACGCGCAGCTGCTCGCGCATCCCGGCCTCGACACGGTCTTCCTCGTGACGCCGAATGCCTTCCACCCGGAGCAGATCGTCGCGGGCCTTCGCGCGGGCAAGCACGTCTTCTGCGAGAAGCCGCTCTCGCTCGTGCTCGACGAGTGCCTCGCTGTCGAGGCCGAGGCGAGGAAGCACCCGACGCTGAAGACGATGATCGGCTACGTGCGCCGCTTCGACGCGAGCTACCAGGACGCGCGGGCGAAGATCGCCTCGGGCGCGATCGGGCGGCCGTTCATCGTCCGCTCGCAGACGACCGACAAGAACGACCCTTCGGGCTTCTTCGTGCGCTTCGCGCCGAAGTCCGGCGGCATCTTCCTCGACATGAGCGTGCACGACATCGACTGCGCGCGATGGCTCCTGGGTTCGCCGAAACCGAAGCGCGTCTTCTCGGTCGGCACCATCGCCGTGCACGCGGGGCTCGCCGACTGCGGCGACGTGGACAACGGGCTCGCGGTCATCGAGTTCGAGGGAGGCGCGATGGCGACGATCTACGCGTCGCGCACGATGGCGCACGGCCACGAGTCGGCGACCGAGGTGATCGGCACCGGCGGACGCCTCGTGATCGGCCGGGACGGGCTCCTGAACCGGGTCGAGACCGCGGACCGGCACGGCATCCGCGTCGAGACCACGCCCACGTTCTGGGAGCGGTTCGAGGACGCGTTCCTGCGCGAGACGATCCACTTCGTCGACTGCGTCCGCCACGACCGGGAGCCGGGGCTCTCGCTGCACGATGCGACCGAGGCGACCCGCATCGCGATCGCGCTGCGGACCTCGCTCGTCGAGCGCCGGGAGGTGGATCTGTGAGTGAAAGGAAGGGGACGAGACAGCGCGTCCCTCATTTGCTAGAGTCCGTCGGCAAGAGGCGGGACGACCGCCCATCCAACCAGAGGAGTGTTCCCATGCGTGTCTCGAAGTGGCTGCGGGCCCTGATTCCCGCGATGCTGTTCGCCGCCCCGCTGTCGGCCTGGGCGCAGGGCGAACTGGTGGTCTACTGCACGGTTCAGGAGGAGTGGTGCCGGCCGATGGTCGCGGCGTTCGAGAAGGCGACCGGCATCAAGGTGCTGATGACGCGCAAGAGCGCGGGCGAGTTCTACGCGCAGATCAAGGCGGAGGCCGCCAACCCGCGCGGCGACGTCTGGTGGGGCGGCACCGGCGACCCGCACCTGCAGGCGGCGGAGGAAGGGCTGACCGAGGCGTACAAGTCGCCGAAGATGGGCGAGTTGCAGGACTGGGCGATCCGCCAGTACGACGCGGCGAAGGGCCGCACGATCGGCATCTACGCCGGCGCGCTCGGCTACAGCTACAACACCGACCTGCTCAAGAAGAAGGGCATCGCGGAGCCCAAGTGCTGGTCCGACCTCGTGAAGCCGCAGTTCAAGGACGAGATCCAGGTCGCGAACCCGAACTCGTCGGGCACCTCCTACACGATGCTCGCGACCTTCGTGCAGCTGTGGGGCGAGGACAAGGCGTTCGACTTCCTGAAGGCGCTGCACAAGAACGTCAACCAGTACACGAAGTCGGGCGGAGCGCCCGCGCGCGCGGCGGCCACCGGCGAATCGCTGATCGGCATCACGTTCCAGCACGACGCCGTCGTCCAGAAGGTCAAGGGCGCGCCGGTGACGATCGTGTCGCCGTGCGAGGGCACCGGCTACGAGATCGGCAGCATGAGCATCATCAAGGGCGCGAAGAACATGGAGAACGCGAAGAAGTGGTACGACTGGGCGCTCTCCGCGGAGGCGCAGAACATCGGACCGGACGCCAAGGTCTCGTTCCAGGTGCCGTCGAACAAGGGCGCGTCCGCGCCGCCCGGGTCGCCGAAGCTCTCCGAGATCAAGCTCATCAACTACGATTTCGTCAAGTACGGCTCGTCGGCGGAGCGCACGCGCCTCCTGAAGCGCTGGGATACCGAGGTCTCGACGCTGCCCAAGTAGCCGCGGGAACGCAGTGTCGACGGCCGTCACCGCGTCGCCGGTCTTCGTGCCGGCGGCGTGCGACCGCGCGACGGCCTGGATCGCCGCGTTCGCGCTGGCCGGGCTCGCGGTCGTTCCCTGGGGCCTCGAGGGCGGCGCATCCGCGCTCGTCCTCGCGCTTCGGGGTGCGGTCGCGCCGCTCGTCCTCGTCGCGCTGACGCTCGCCGCGCTCGTCTGCGCGTGGCGCGGAGCCGACCGCGCCACCGCGATCGCCTCCGGGCTGGCCGTGGCGTGGGCGTTCGCCGCGGGATTCTCCGGCGGCGCGAAGGGAACCTCGTTCGGCATCGGCGCGGCGCTCGCGCTGATCGCGCTGACCGCCGTCTTCGCGCGCGCGATCGCGCGGCGCGGCGCGTTCAAGGGCGATCCGACGGTCGCGACGATCGTCGTGGTGATCGCCGCGCTGCTCGCGATCTTCATCTTCTTCCCG
>DAOMBL010000046.1:6946-12869 GCA_035427325.1 Casimicrobiaceae bacterium | reverse complement strand
GCAGGTCGCCGCGCGCCGTCCCGGCGCCGCGCGCGGGCCATGCGTTCCGCGCGCGGCGCTTGCAGGGCTATTTCTTGCTCAGGTTCCAGTAGAAGTTGCCGGGGCCCTTGACCAGCCCGCTCACTTCCTTGCGGAGCGCCCCGGGGTTGATGTACTCGCCCTCCGGAACGTGCGTGCCCACTTCATAGGCGCGCGCCTGGATCACCTCGGCCAGCTTGACCCGCTTGGCCTCGTCCGGCTCCGCGGCGAACTGCGCGCGCAGGGACTCGATCTGTTCGTCGGAGGGCCAGCCGAACCACGCCTTGTCGCCGCCGGAGCCCAGCGGCAGGCTCGACGCGGGGTTCCAGATG
This sequence comes from Casimicrobiaceae bacterium, assembly GCA_035427325.1. Classification (GTDB taxonomy): domain Bacteria; phylum Pseudomonadota; class Gammaproteobacteria; order Burkholderiales; family Casimicrobiaceae; genus VBCG01. Next base: position 12,519 of record DAOMBL010000046.1, on the reverse strand, counting down.
TCCGGAACGACGATCGTGGTGGCGAACACGCTCCACCCGCCCGCCGACACCGGATCCTTCTTGGCCCGGCGGGTCAGCACCGAGTTCCAGTCCATCGCGGCCAGCTCGACCTTGAAGCCCGCCTGGCGCAGGAGTTGCGCTGCGACGTCCGGCAGCTTGTTGATCGATGCGATGTCGGTCGGCTTCAGGATGAGCACGGTGCTGCCGTCGTAGCCGGACGCGGCCAGGAGTTCGCGCGCCTTCTTCATGCTGGCGTCGACCATCGCCTCGGCGCCCTTCAGCGATCCGTACGGCGTGTTGCACACGAACATCGCCGCGCACGTCCGGTAGTACTCCTTGATCCCGACCTGCGCCCGCAGGAATGCCTCCTGGTTGCCGAGCGCGGCCAGCGCCGCCTGGCGCACCTTCATGTTGTTGAACGGCGGCTGCAGGTGATTGAACCGGATCGAGAACTGCGAGCCCAGCACGTTGCCGGTGACGATCTGGACGTTCTTGTCCGCGGCGAGCGCGGCGTAGGACTCGAACGCCGGCTGCTCGATCATGTCGACCTCGCCGTTGGCGATCGCATTCACCTGCGACTGCGCGTCACGGAGCGCGAGGTTCCATTCGACGCGGTCCACGTTGACGAGCTTGCCTCCCGTCGTGCCGTTGGGCGGCTCCTTCCGCGGCACGTAGCGCGCGAACTTCACGTACACGGCCTTGTCGCCGGGCTTGAACTCGTCGCGCTTGAACACGTAGGGGCCCGAGCCGACGTAGTCGTCGATCTGCTTGAACGGATCGGTGTCCGCGACGCGCTTCGGCATGATGAACGGCACGTTCGACGATGGCTTGCCCAGCGCGTCGAGCATGATGCCGGTCGGTTCCTTCAGGTGGATCCGGAAGGTCGAGTCGTCGGGCGAGTCCATCTTCTCGACCGACTTGAAGAGGAGCTGGCCCATCAGGTCGCGCTTGCTCCATCGCGCGAGCGACGCCGTCACGTCCGCGCCCGTGACGGGCTTGCCGTCGTGGAACTCCAGGCCCTTGCGCAGCACGAAGGTCCACAGCTTGCCGTCCTGGCTCACGGTCCAGCTCTCCACCATCTGCGGTTTGACCGCGCCTTTCTCGTCGGTCCCGAACAGCGTGTCGTAGATCATGTACCCGTGGTTGCGCACCACGTAGGCCGTCGTCCAGATCGGGTCGAGCACCGACAAGTTGGTCTGCGGTACGACCCTGAGGACGGTCTCGCCCGATGCGGGTCCATGCCAGCCCATGGCAACCACGGCCAGCCCCGTCATGAGTTTCAGTGCAGCGGACTTGAATGATGTGATCATGGTATGAGTGCACGGATTGGTTGGAGGACATGTCGCGCGAGGCGCGACGGCGCGGGTGCCAGCGGCTGGCATCGAGATTAGATGCGCTGCGTCCGGTCATTCAAAACGCCACTTCGGACATCGCCCCAGGACCACTTTTCGGCGGGCCGCTTCCGCGCGGCCTCGTCGGGACCCGTCTCCCCGCGGGTGGCGGTCGCGACGGACGTTCCACCAGGCGCGCGCCGCGGATAGGCGAGCCTGAGGCGAATGGCGTTCGTTCGGGACTTCGCCCGGCCGGGATCGCGGCCGGCCGGCACCCTTTCGGGGCGGTGCACCCGTTCGCTCCATGGCCTCGGGCCGAACCGGATCCGGTTCGCGACCTCCTCGGGCTGCCTGCCGCGTCGGCATTCGGCCCGCGGCCAGCCCGGAGCCGCCCGCCCGATTCGCCGGCTCATGTCATGGTCCGGCTGCCTCGGACGGCCGGCCCCGGCAATGGTTTGGCGGACGGGCCCGAAGTGGTCTCTCCCCCGCTGCATTGCCGGTCCGGACATCCCGGGACAGCGCCATCTCGTTCCGACGAGCCCATTCGCTCTCCCAATGGAAATGACCCGCCCCGTAATGCCGGAAGGGGCAGGAGCAAAGGTCAGGACGCCGTCCGCAACCTTCCCATGGATCGCCGATGCGGCGCCCCCGAGCTGCGCCGGTGGCGCCTTGCCGAACGATCCTGGCAGCCGGCGCCATTGGCGCCCGTCGATCGACGAGCGTTCACGCTGCCTCGACGCCGTTCGAGCCGTCCTGTCCCGCCGAACCAAGGCCCGACGGCGCTTTGCTGCACGGCGTCGTGCAGGTGACGTACTGCGAGTCGACATGCACGCTCGGGAAGCACGGAACGCCCACGCCTGGCCGGACGAATGCGCGCATCCGGGGACCGGGGCCGCGGTCCCTGCCGATCCGGCCGGCTGCCGGACGCCGCGCGGTCGACGACCGTGCGCGCAGCGGGCGTTCGCGGTCGCGCGATCGAGTGGCCGCCGCTCCGGCTAGAATGTGCGCATCGCGGCGCTGACGGCGCCAACCCATCGAAGAGTGAGCCATGTTCGGTCCCATCACCGTGCCGTTCGGCGCGAAGATGCTGTTCAACACCGTCAAGCTGAAACCGGGCGTCTCGATGGACGACGTCGAACTCGCGCTCGGAGACATGTGCAACGTCGTCAAGGACACCTACGGCGGCGAGAAGGGCGGTTTCGTCGCCGGCCAGGTGTTCCGCTTCTCGGGCTTCGTGTCCGGGGAGGGCTCGCTCAACCCGTCCTCGACAGCGGGCCACGACCACGACCTGGTCATCGTCACCTACTGGCGGTCGTTCGAGGAGCACGAGCGCTCGCACGCCGACGCCACGTTCAAGGCGAAGTTCTCCGCCCTCGCGGCGATGTGCACCGAAACGCGCGAGCTGGGCTACGAACTCATGTGGCAGGGCGTCCCGGAGGAGTAGGGACCGGCCCTGCCAGGAGGCAGCACGCGACTGTGTGGGGTCAGAGACGAAACTCGCTGGCCGGCGCCGGCCGCTCGATGCGTGCGACAAACTTTTCGGCTCTGACCCCAGACTCGAAGAATGCGAATGACACGAGTTTCGTCTCTGACCCCAGACTCGCTGACCCCAGACTCGGAGCGAATGGGACGAATGGCAACTCTGACTCCAGCGCGTTGACGGACAGGGTGACGGTACGCAATCTCCCCCGGATCCCCGATTCCCGGTAGGTCAACGGCGTGGGAGGCGCGTTGATGATCGTGTGGTAGCTGCGCATCCCTCGCGGACTGGCGCGAGGCGCCGACGCACCGCTTCGATGGTCGGTGCGGTGGCCGTCGTGCATCTTCGGCAGATTCCGCGGATCGCGCGTAGCTGTCGTGGCCGCGCGCCGGACGCCGTATCGCGGCATCGGGGCTGACGGGCGTCCCATGCATACCGTCGAGATCGTGCTCGTCGTGCTCCTGCTCGGGGCGCTTACCGGGATCGCCTCGCGCTACCTGCGCGGAGTGCCGCTCCCGCTGATCCAGGTCGCACTCGGGGCGCTGGTGTCGTGGCCCGAGGAAGGATTGCACATCGCCTTCGATCCGGAGTTGTTCCTGGCGCTGTTCATTCCGCCGCTGCTTTTCGCCGACGGCTGGCGCATCCCCAAGCGCGAGTTCTTCGCGCTGTACGTGCCGATCCTGCGCCTCGCGCTGGGCCTCGTGCTGTTCACCGTGCTCGGGCTCGGTTACCTGATCCACAGCTTCATCCCGACCATGCCGCTGGGCGTCGCGTTCGCCCTGGCGGCAGTCGTCTCGCCAACCGACGCGGTGGCGATGTCGGCGATCACGCGCAACCTGGGGATGCCCTCGAAGACGATGCACGTGCTGCAAGGCGAGTCGCTCCTGAACGATGCGTCGGGCCTGGTGGCGCTGAAGTTCGCGGTGGCCGCGACCCTGACCGGCGCATTCTCGTGGGCCGAGGCCGCGAGCGAGTTCGCCTGGGTTGCGGCCGGCGGCCTCGGCCTCGGGACGCTGCTGGGGTTCGGCTTCGCGTTCGGGCGCGACGCGGTCACGCGCCGGGTCGGCGACGTCGCGGCGACCCAGATGGTGCTGCTGCTGGTGCTTCTGCCGTTCGCCGCCTACTTGCTCGGCGAACGCATAGGCGTGTCCGGCATCCTGGCTGCGGTCGCGGCTGGAGTCACCACCAACTTCGCCGACCTCCGACGCAGCACGTTCGTCGTCGAGCGCATGCGTGCCGAGGGCACCTGGGCGATGGTGGAGTCGTCGTTCAACGGTGCGGTCTTCCTGCTGTTGGGGCTGCAACTGCCGTCGATCGTGGGCGCCACGCTGCTCGCGGCCGGCGACCGCTGGTGGCTGCCCGCGCTGCAGGTGCCCGCGATCAGCGTCGCGCTGCTCGCGCTGCGCTGGGTCTGGCTCACGTTCGGTGTCAGCGGCAGCCTGTGGCGCGTGCACGAGCGCGGCCGGATGGCCGAGCGTCCTTCGCCGATGCTGACACTGGCGACCACGCTGGCCGGCATCCGCGGCGCAGTGACGCTGGCCGCCGCGCTGTCGATCCCGCTCCTCTTGCCCACGGGCGCACCGTTCCCGGCGCGCGGCCAACTGGTGTTCCTCGCGGCGGGGACCATCCTGTGCACGCTGGTCATCGGCAGCATCGGCCTGCCGCTCCTCCTGCGCCGACTTCCACCGACGGGAGAGCCCCTGGTCGCGCGCGAGGAGCGCCGGGCGCGGCTCGCTGCCTGCCGTGCCGCGATCGCCACGCTTGCACGGCCTCCCGAAGGCGAGCATGCGGACGATCCGAACTGGCGGTTGCAATACCAGGAGGCGGCCGGCCGGCTCACGCAGGACTACCGCCAGCGCATCGACCTCCTGGCCGGGCCCGCCAGTTCGGGCACGCCGGAGGCCCGGGCCGAGTCGCCGAAGGCCGTGCGCGAGCGACGCCAGCGCTACCTGATCGAGTTGGAGGTTCGCCTGCGGGCGCTGCGCGTGGAGCGCGAGACGCTGTACGCGGAGCGCGGGGCGCACCGCATCAACGACGAATCGCTGCGCGGGCTGGTCGCCGAACTCGACCTGTCGGAGGTGTCGTTGCGCCGACGGATGGCGGCCGCGATCGCGTCGCTGCGGCAGGCCGAAATCGGGGACTGAGCGGCGCGGCGTCGTTCCACCCGGGGCGTATCGGCGGCGTGGCGCGCGCGGATCCGCGGCTTGACTTCGCGGCGGCGCGGTTCCACGATGAGCATCCCGGGTCTGGCGCCGCGAGGCTTGCAACGACCCCTTCGCGAGACGCTCCGCGACGCCGATCCCTTCCTTGACTGCGGGAGACGATCATGGCGAACAAGCAGTACCACAAGCTCGGCTGCATGGACGTGGATCCGAAAGGCGGCTGCGCATTCGAGGTGCGTGCCGAAACCGCGGACGAGGTGATGCGCCTTGCGGCGGATCACGCGAAGCACAAGCACGGCATGGAGAACCCGCCACCCGAAGTCGTCGCGAAGATCAAGGCGACGATCAAGACCGTGTCGGTTTCGGTGTAGTGCACGTCGGGCTCGAGCGTTCAGGCGTTTGGTGTCAGGCGTTTGGGGTCAGAGACGAGACTCACCGGCGGGCCTCGGGTGCTGGGAGCGTTTGGGGTCAGGGGAGCGTTTGGGGTCAGAGACGAGACTCACCGGCGGGCCTCGGGCGCTGGGCGTACGAGACCGGAATTGCGTCTCTGACCCCAGATTCGTTTGGGGTCAGAGACGAGACGCACCGGCGGGCCTCGGG
>DAOMBL010000046.1:0-6936 GCA_035427325.1 Casimicrobiaceae bacterium | reverse complement strand
GTGTCGCTGCTGCTGCGCCGCCCGCCGGGTCGCGAGGCGTTCCCGGGCGACGTGAGCGGCATGGTCGACCTCCCCGAGCTCGCGGGAAGGCCGGGTCCCTTGGGTGCCGACCACCTCGGCTGACCGGGCTTTTCCTTCCTGCCATGCTCAGGCGAGGTCGAAGCGGTCGAGGTTCATCACCCTGTTCCAGGCCGCCACGAAGTCGCGCACGAACTTCTCCGGAGCATCGGCGCTGGCGTAGACCTCGGCGAGCGCCCGGAGCTGCGAGTTCGATCCGAAGACGAGGTCGACACGCGTGGCGGTCCCCTTGACCGCACCGGTCTTGCGGTCGCGGCCTTCGAACGTGTCCTTCGCGTCCGAGACCGGCCTCCACTCGGTCCCCTGGTCGAGCAGGTTGACGAAGAAGTCGTTGGTCAGCGCCTCGGGTCGCTTCGTGAAGACGCCGTGCTTGGATCCTCCGGCGTTTGCGCCCAGCACCCGCAGGCCGCCGACGAGCACCGTCATCTCCGGCGCGGTCAGCGTGAGCAGTTGCGCCTTGTCGATCAGCAGGGCTTCCGCGGGGACCGGGAAGCGCATCCTCTGGTAGTTGCGGAAGCCGTCCGCCATCGGCTCGAGTTCCGCGAACGTCGTCGCATCGGTCTGCGCCTGCGAGGCATCCATGCGTCCCGGCGTGAACGGCACAGCCACGGGATGGCCGGCGTTCTTCGCGGCCAGCTCGACCGCCGCGCAGCCGCCCAGCACGATCAGGTCGGCGAGCGACACCTTCTTCCCGCCCGCGGCCGACTTGTCGAAATCGACCTTGATGCGCTCCAGCGCCTGCAGCACCTTCGCGAGTTGCGCGGGCTGGTTCGCTTCCCAGTCCTTCTGCGGGGCGAGGCGGACGCGCGCGCCGTTCGCGCCGCCGCGCTTGTCGGAACCGCGGAACGTCGAGGCGGACGCCCACGCGGTCGACACCAGCTGCGCGACCGTGAGGCCGGACGCGAGGATCTTCGCCTTGAGCGACGCGATGTCCTGCTCGTCGACCAGCGGATGGTTCACCGCCGGGATCGGGTCCTGCCAGATCAGCTCTTCCTTCGGCACGTCCGGCCCCAGGTAGCGCGCGCGCGGGCCCATGTCCCGATGCGTCAGCTTGAACCACGCGCGCGCGAACGCGTCGGCGAACTGGTCGGGGTTCTCCATGAAGCGCCGCGCGATCTTCTCGTAGGTCGGGTCGAAGCGCAGCGAGAGGTCGGTCGTCAGCATCGCCGGCGCGATGCGCTTCGACTTGTCGTGCGCGTGCGGCACCGTGCCGGCGCCCGCGCCGTGCTTCGGCATCCACTGGTGCGCGCCCGCGGGGCTCTTCGTGAGTTCCCACTCGAAGCTGAACAGGTTCCAGAGGAAGTTGTTGCTCCACCGCGTCGGCGTGCTCGTCCAGGTGACCTCGAGTCCGCTCGTGATCGCGTCGGCGCCGACGCCGGTGCCGAACGTGCTCTTCCAGCCCAGCCCCTGCGCCTCGAGGTCGCTCGCTTCGGGGTCCGGGCCCACGTGCGTCGCGGGGCCCGCGCCGTGCGTCTTGCCGAACGTGTGGCCGCCCGCGATCAGCGCGACGGTCTCCTCGTCGTTCATCGCCATGCGACCGAAGGTCTCGCGGATGTCCTTCGCCGCGGCGACCGGGTCCGGGTCGCCGTTCGGGCCTTCCGGATTCACGTAGATGAGGCCCATCTGCACCGCCGCGAGCGGATTGTCGAGTTCGCGCTCGCCGGTGTAGCGCTTGTCGTCCAGCCATTTCGTTTCCTTGCCCCAGTAGACGTCCTGGTCGGGTTCCCACACGTCCGCGCGGCCGCCGCCGAAGCCGAAGGTCTTGAGGCCCATCGTCTCGAGCGCGACGTTGCCGGCGAGGATCATCAGGTCGGCCCACGAGAGCTTGCGGCCGTACTTCTGCTTGATCGGCCACAGGAGCCGGCGCGCCTTGTCGAGGCTCACGTTGTCGGGCCAGCTGTTGAGCGGCGCGAAGCGTTGCTGACCGCGTCCCGCGCCGCCGCGTCCGTCGCCGATGCGGTAGGTGCCGGCGCTGTGCCACGCCATCCGGACGAACAGCGGCCCGTAGTGGCCGAAGTCCGCCGGCCACCAGTCCTGCGACCGGGTCATCAGGTCGGCAAGGTCCTGCTTCACCGCCGCGAGGTCGAGGCTCCTGAACTCCTTCGCGTAGTCGAATTCCTCGCCCATCGGGTCGGACCGGGCCGAATGCTGGTGCAGCAGGTCGACGCGCAGCTGGTTCGGCCACCAGTCGCGGTTGGACGTGCCTCCGACGGCGGGCTGGAACGGGCATTTCGCTTCGGTCGTCATGGCAATCCTCCGGGACGGGGTCTGGCCGCCGATGGGCGGGTCGGGCCCATCCTGCCTCCGAAGGTAGTCATAGCGCAAATGTTTTGTTTATATAAGTGCCATAGCGGCGCTTTATGAGCAACTCGACCGTGCGTGCTTGGGGGTCGCGTGCTTGGGGGTCAGAGACATGACTACGGTTTGGGGTCAGAGACGAAACTCGCCTCGCTCGCTCAGGGTCCCGGTGCCCACGGCGAGTTTCGTCTCTGACCCCACTGGCTGTCGTCGTGTTGTTGCGAGTCGCCGCCCGGTCAGCGCCGCACCTCGCAGATCAGGTTGAACGGCGTCTCGGCCGCCACGCGGAAGTGCGCGAGGCCCGCCTTGCGGCACACGTCGGCGAGACGCGCCGGACCGGCCTGCGCGCCGAGCACCAGCTTGCCGCCCTCGGAGATCGCGTGCGCGCAGCAGATGACGGTCGATCCCCCGAAGTACAGGTGGCCGGTCGTGTTGAGGTTGTCCTCGGTGCGATCGCGGGCGAAGGGTTCGACCAGCATCACGGTTCCGCCGGGGGCGAGCGCGGACGCCGCATGACGGACGGCACCCACCGGGTCGCCCATGTCGTGCAGCGCGTCGAAGAAGCAGACGAGGCCGTAGTTCTCGTTCCGGTAATCCATCGCCCGCGCGACTTCGAAGTGCACCCGGTCATCGAGACCCTGCTCGCGGGCATTGCGCCGCGCGGCCTCGATCGAATCGACGTGCGGGTCGAAGCCGAAGAAGCGCGAGTTCGGATACGCCTGCGCCATCAGCAGCGTCGAGTGGCCATGGCCGCAGCCGACGTCCGCGACGGCGATGCCGGCCTGAAGCTGCGCCTCCACGCCGTCGAGCGAGGGCAACCAGTGCGGAACGAGAGACGCGCGGTAGCCGTTGCGGTAGAAGGCCGCGACGCCGCAGGCCATGCGGCCGTCGTGCTCGCCCCAGGCGACGCCCCGGCCGGTGCGGAACGCGTCGAGAGTCTTCTCCTCGTCGGCCCACATGGCGGCGGGCATGTTCCACGCCGGTGGCACGAAGCACACGCTGTCCTCGTCGGCGAGCACGAGCGCATGTTCGGCGGTGAGCTCGTAGGTTCCGCTCGCGGCGTGGTAGACGAGATAGCCGCCGGCGGCCTGGGCGTTCAGCCACTCGCGCACGTAGCGTTCGGCGCAGGCGGCCCTTCGGGCCACCTCGGCCGAACTCAGGGGGCCCGCGCCGGCCATCGCCTTGTACAGTCCGAGCTTGTGGCCCAGATTGACCATCACGCCGGTGTACGACGCCGCGATGTCGCCGATCGCGCGTCCGACGAAGGCTTCGAGCTTCCTGGGGTCGACAGAAGCGGTTTCCATGACTATCTCCGGTGGGGTACGTTGCGGGCGCAGGCGGCCGGATGGAGGTGCCGGGCCGACGCTGCGATCGCGGGTTTCGAAGGCGCCCATGATGACGATCCGCGCGCCCCTGCGGCAGGGGCGAAACGACCCGAAACCGGTCCGAACGTGCCAGGACGCCCGTTCGGCCGGGACCGGCGCCGCGGCGGCACACTGCCGCCCGGGGAGGAAACGGCCATGCACGACGCAGCAATGGATCGAAGATGGATACGGCTCCGCTGCAGGTGAGCCTCGTCGCGCTGCCCGAGGCGGCGATCTCGACGCTCACCGGCCTGTTCGACGTGTTGCGCTCGGCGACCGGCACGCCTTTCCAGGTGGCGATCGTCGGCGAGGCGAGCGGACCCTTGCCGCTGGCGAGCGGCATGCCGATCGAGGTGCAGCGACCGATCGGAGCCGTCGAGACGAGCGACATCGTGATCGTGCCCTCGCTCTGGGTGCGCGCATCGGGCTGGCAGAACGGACGCTATCCGGTCGTCGTCGACTGGTTGCGGCGCATGCACCGGCAGGGCGCCCTGATGTGCTCGGCGTGCTCGGGCATCTTCGTGCTCGCGGAGACCGGACTCTTCGACGGAAGGGACGCCACCGTGCATTTCGGGTACGCGCACCAGTTCGCCGCCGCGCATCCGGCGGTGCGCGCCCATCCGGAGCGGGTGCTCGTGGTCAGCGGCGAGCGCGAGGAACTGGTCAGTTGCGGGGCCTCGAACACCTGGCACGACCTCGCGCTCTACCTGATCGCGCGGTGCGCAGGGGCCACCGTGGCCCAGGACGTGGCGCGGCTCTTCGCGCTGCAATGGCATCAGGACGGACTCACGCCCTTCATCACGTTCGAAGGGAGGTTCGACCACGGCGACGCCGAGATCGAGGCGGCGCAGCGCTGGCTCGCCACGCATTTTTCGGTGGCCGGCCCGGTCGAGGAGATGATCAGGCGGTCGAGGCTCGCCGAGCGCACCTTCAAGCGGCGCTTCACCGCGGCCACCGGGTGCTCGCCGATCGACTATGTGCAGCGCCTGCGCGTCGAGGACGCCAAGCGACGACTCGAACGCACCGACGATCCGGTCGACGAGGTGAGCTGGCGGGTCGGCTACGAGGACGCGGCGTTCTTCCGGCGCCTGTTCCGGCGCATCACGGGAATGGCGCCCGGCGCGTATCGCAAGCGCTTCCGCATTCCCGCCTTCGCGCGGCGCTGACGCCATTGTCGGGACGTGCTCCGTTCGACCCCGTCCCGAGTCCCGACCGCGGTCGGCGAGCGCGCCAGATTCGACGGCAAGAACGTCGCCGGGGTCTCGATCGGCGGTTGGTCCACGCATCGGGAACGCGGGCCGGGCGATCCTGCCGGCGCCGACGGCGGTCGCGCTCGCGCCTCCAGGGGCAGCCTCCCGGGGTCAGAGACGAGACTCGCCTCTGGCACCACACCTCCCGGGGTCAGAGACGGGACTCGCCGCTGGCACCTGGAACCGGGGTGAGCGCGGGAGTTTCGTCTCTGACCCCGGAAGTACTGGCACCTGGAACCGGGATGAGCGCGGGAGTTTCGTCTCTGACCCCGGAAGTACGATGACCCGTGATACCTCCGCATCCGCAGCCACGGCACCCGCGATGCCGACGCGCGCGGAGGCCTTCGGCTTCTGGCTGAAGCTCGGTTTCATCAGCTTCGGCGGGCCCGCCGGGCAGATCGCGATCATGCACGAGGAGCTGGTCGAGCGGCGGAGGTGGATCTCGGAGCGCCGATTCCTCCACGCGCTCAACTACTGCATGCTGCTGCCCGGACCCGAGGCGCAGCAGCTCGCCACCTACATCGGCTGGCTGATGCATCGCACCTGGGGCGGCATCGTCGCCGGCGGCCTCTTCGTGCTGCCGTCGGTCGTCATCCTCGTCGCGCTGTCGTGGGTGTACATGGCCTACGGGAGCGTTCCGGTGATCGCGGGGTTCTTCTACGGCATCAAGCCAGCCGTGACCGCGCTCGTCGTCCATGCGGCCTGGCGGGTCGGCTCGCGCGCGCTCACGAACGCCTGGCTCTGGGCCATCGCGGCCGGCGCGTTCGTGGCCATCTTCGCGCTGGACCTGCCGTTTCCGCTCATCGTGCTCATCGCCGGGCTGATCGGCTTCCTCGGCGGCAGGCACGCGCCGGACAAGTTCAGGGCCGGGGCCGGACACGGCGCGGCGGCGAAGGACTACGGTCCGGCCGTCGTCGGCGACGATGCACCGACTCCGGCGCACGCGCGGTTCACATGGGCGCGGTTTCGCGTCGTGCTCGTCGTGTGCCTGTCCCTCTGGGCAGTGGCGCTCGGCGCACTCGCACTGTGGCACGGTTCCGACGGCGTGCTGGCGCAGATGGGCTGGTTCTTCACCAAGGCGGCGCTGCTGACCTTCGGCGGCGCGTACGCGGTGCTGCCCTACGTGTTCCAGGGTGCCGTCGAGCACCATCAGTGGCTCACCGCGCCGCAGATGATCGACGGGCTCGCGCTCGGGGAAACGACCCCCGGCCCGTTGATCATGGTCGTCGCCTTCGTCGGCTTCGTCGGTGGCTGGACGACGGCCATCTTCGGCGGCGAATCGCTCTTCGTCGCGGGTGCGGCTGCGGCAACGGTGGCGACCTTCTTCACCTTCCTGCCGTCGTTCTGCTTCATCTTCCTCGGTGCGCCGTTCATCGAGTCGACGCACGGCAACCTGAAGATCACCGCACCGCTCACCGGCATCACAGCAGCCGTCGTCGGCGTGATCGTCAACCTCGCGGTGTACTTCGCCTGGAACGTGCTCTGGCCCGAAGGAGCAAGCGGTCGCTTCGAATGGGCGTCGGCGGTCATCGGACTGGTCGCGGCGATGGCGTTGTTCCGGTTCAAGGCGGGGGTCATCCCGGTCGTGCTGGGCTCCGGCGTCGCGGGGCTCGCCTTCCAGCTCGGCCGCGTGGCACTGCCATCCGGCGTCTGACGGAGACGACATGGACGCGCGCGTCATGGATCTGCCGTTCGACCCGAACGCGCTGGAGGGCCTTTCGGAGTATCCGCTGCGCGGCCACCACCGGGACGACTGCGGCAGCGCGGACAGGCGGCTGAACGCCACGCGGGCGCGGTGAGGATCTATCGCGCCATTGCGGCCGTCGCCGTCGCATGGCATGCTGCGCGCTCCTTGGCCGCCATGCCAGCGCACCTCAACCTCCTCTTCACCCCCTCGATCGCCCATGGCGATGCTACGCCCGCGCTGCCGTTCGAACGGCGCACGC
>DAOMBL010000045.1:0-12898 GCA_035427325.1 Casimicrobiaceae bacterium | reverse complement strand
GCCCGACAGGCTGCCGCACCATGCTGTGGGTCGGGCTTCAGCCCGACGGGGTTCGTGCCGATGCGATGGAATTGCGTCGGCCTGAAGGCCGACCCACAACTCGTCACTGCGGGTCGGGCTTCAGCCCGACGGGGTTCGTGCCGATGCGATGGACGGCGTCGGCCTGAAGGCCGACCCACAGCACGCGTTCAATGCGCCGCCCCCAGAGTCGCCGGCGCGACTGTCTTCTGTCCTCTGGCTCCTGTCTCCTGTCGTCGCCCCGATGGCGGGATCGCATGCGGCGCGCTACCCGCATCCCCCATTCGGGTAGTAGGGTCTTACCCGGTACGGTTATAGACGTTCCCGGCCCGGGCCGCGCCTAATGCGCGATATCCTGACCGGCCCCGCGGTGCCCCCGGGCGCGCGGGAGATCCTGCGGTCCGGTTCGGGGATGCCCGTCGGAGCCGCGCACCCCGAATCGAACGAGGAGAAATGAACGTGACCACCGTGCACCACGACAAGGAACTGGACGCCCGAGGACTTTCCTGCCCGCTGCCGATCCTCAAGACGAAGAAGGCGCTGAACGACCTCACCTCCGGGCAGGTCCTGAAGGTCGTCTCGACGGACCCGGGCTCGGTCAAGGACATGCAGGCGTTCTCGAACCAGACCGGCAATCCGCTCGTGTCGCAGTCCGAGCAGGGAAAGGAATACGTGTTCTACCTGAAGAAGAAGTAGGCGCGTTCGCGCATCCCCGACCCCACTGCCATCGGAAGCACCGCCATGGACGAGCCCCGCCCGAAGAAGATGGCCATCATCGCGAGCAAGGGCACGCTCGACATGGCGTATCCGCCGTTCATCCTCGCGACGACCGCGGCCGCGCTGGGCTGGGAGGTCCGGATCTTCTTCCCCTTCTACGGGCTGCAGTTGCTGCGCAAGAGCCTGAAGCGCATCAAGATCAGCCCGCTCGCCAACCCGGCGATGCCGATGCCGGTGCCGATGCCGGTGCTCGTCAGCGCGATCCCGGGCATGCAGGACATGGCGACGGCGATGATGAAGCAGAAGATCAGGAAGCACGGCGTGGCGTCGCTCGAGGATCTGCGCAACCTCTGCCTCGAGTCCGGCGTCACGCTGATCGCCTGCCAGATGACGATCGATCTCTTCGAGTTCGAGCGCAGCGAATTCATCGACGGCATCGATCTCGGGGGCGCGGCGACGTTCCTCGAGTTCGCAGGAGAGGCGGACGTCACGCTGTTCATCTGACGTCGGGACCGAGAGCGCCGGCGCGGGCCGGAGAAGGGCTGCAGCAACCGGAAGGGCAGGGGGGACCATGAAGGGACAGCGACTGACGGCACTGTGCGTCGCGCTCGCGGGCCTCGCGATCGCGTCGCCGCCCGCGCGAGCCACCGACGGCTACTTCGCGCACGGATACGGGATGAGGTCGCTCGGCATGGGCGGCGCGGGCGTCTCGCTTGCGCAGGAACCGTTCGGCGGCGCGCTGAACCCCGGCGCGATGTCGTTCCTCGACGGGAACATGTGGGAAGCGGGACTGGTGTGGTTCAGCCCGCGGCGCGACGCCTCGCGCTCCGGCTCGGGCCCCGCGAACATCGACGGGCACAGCGACAGCGGCAGCGAGAACTTCTTCGTGCCCGAGATGGGCATCCACTGGCGCTACAGCCCGACGCTCGCGTTCGGCCTCACCGTGTTCGGCAACGGAGGCATGAACACCGACTACGGCGGCGGCGAGATCCCGGAGGCCTCCGCGTGCGCGTCGTTCAATCCGACGCCCGGTCCCTACAACATGCTGTGCGGCAACGGCAAGCTCGGCGTCGACCTGATGCAGTTGATGATCGCGCCCTACGCGTCGTGGCAGTTCACGCCCGGCCACTCGATCGGCATCGCGCCGATCATCACCTACCAGCGCTTCGAGGCGGAGGGTGTCCAGGCGTTCGACAATCCGATGCTCTCGACGAGCCCGGGCAACGTGACCAACCGCGGCACCGACGACAGCTGGGGCGTGGGCGTGCGGGTGGGCTACATGGGCCAGATCAACAAGTTCCTGTCGATCGGGATCGCGTATGCGAGCAAGGTCGACATGGACGAGTTCGGCAAGTACCGCGGCCTGTTCGCGCAGTCGGGCGGATTCGACATCCCGTCGTCGCTCGTCGCCGGCTTCGCGATCACGCCCGACGACCGCTGGACGATCGCGCTCGACTTCGAGCGGATCTGGTACAGCGACGTCGACTCGGTCCACAACCGCAGCGCGCTGATCCTCAACTGCGCGGGCGGCGACGCGAGCGCCTGTCTCGGAGGCGGCAACGGCGCGGGCTTCGGCTGGCAGGACGTCGACGTCTGGAAGTTCGGCGTCCAGTACCGGCTGAACGACCGCTGGACGCTGCGCGGCGGCTACAACCACACGGAGAACCCGATCCAGCCGCAGGACGTGACCTTCAACATCCTCGCGCCCGGCGTGATGAAGAGCCACTGGACGCTCGGGGCGACGTGGAAGATCGACGCCGTGTCCGAACTCACCGGCACGTTCATGTACGCGCCGCGCGAGGAGGTGACCGGCACGAGCCTGTTCGTGCCCTTCGGCGCGCCGCCGACGACCACCGAGACGATCGGCATGCGGCAGTACGAACTCGGCATCGGCTACCAGCGGCGGTTCTGAGCGGAGATCGGGGAGAACGCAGGCGCGCCCGACGCAACGCCGGGCGCGTCGCGTCGATCGGTTGGCGCCATCCCGCGGCGGAGGTCCGTGCCGTCGGGTTCCTGCGTGGGGGCGCCTCGCGTGGTGGCGGGAGTCGGGAAGCGACTCCCTAGAACCGAAACGCCTCGGCGCTCGCCAATTCCTCGACGGCGCGCTCGTCCCCTCCCTCGGCGAGGGTCGCGACAACCCGGTTGCACGCGCGCCGCCAGTGGTCCGCGCCGGCGGCAGCGGCGTCCAGCAGCGCGTGACCGCGGTCGCCTTCGAGCCAGGCGCGATAAGCGTGCAGCGCGCGCGGGAACAGTTCGCGGCGCATGCCGTCGAGGCTCGCGAACCACAGGTGCAGCGACGCCCAGGCTTCGCGCTGCACGAGCACCGGCAGCGTCACGAGGCAGTCCGCGAGGTGATCGCGGATCGCGCGCATGACGATCGACGTTCGGCGGTCCCGGACGTCACCCAGCAGGCGTTCCCAGGCCGGACCGAGGTGGTCGCCCGCCGCGCGCTCGCCGAGTTCGTGCAGGACGAGGGTCTCGACCTCGGCCTCGACCATGCGGTCGAGGGCGGTCGCGGCGCCCGATTCGAATCCGTGCGCGTCGAGCGCCGCGCCGAGCGCGCCGCCGCCGCCGCGCGAGCCCCAGGCCTCGGCCTTTTCCCACAGCACGCGGGCGAGCGACTCCCGGCGCACGTAGATCGTGTCGCCGCGCGTCGCGGCCGGAGCGGCGTCGAGGTCGCGCGCGTGTTCGTGGCCACCGACCAGGATCCGGGATGTCCCGCGCCACTCCTCGCGCAGGAGCGCTGCAACGAAGAACTGCGGCTTGCCGAAGCGCCCGATGCCGGCACCGTAGACCAGGCGCTCGGGCAGAAGCACGCGGTTCACCGCATCGGCGTCCCAGGGGTCGACCTCCTCACCGCCGAGCGGCAGCCGCCGGTAGTCCTCGCCGGCGAGGCGCTCCCACTCCGCCTCGCGCGCCGAGAGCCACGCGCCCACCTCGTCGCGCGCGAGCGGCGCACCCAGGTCGACGCCACGCTCCCAGCGGAACTGTTCGCGCATCGCGAGCAGGTAGGTGCACATCGTCATCTCGCGCGCGTGCCGTGCGTCGGAGATCGCGCAGTTCCGGCGCACGGCGGCGACGAGTTCGGCTCGGCCGTGGCTCATGACCCCTCCGGCGCGCGGCGCCGACGCCCCTGCCATCGGCCCACGGCCGCGACGATCTCGGGCCAAGGCAACCCGAGGAGGTCGCCGTGCCGGGCGATCGCCGCGGCGAAGAGCCGACGCACGTCGTCCTCCTCCGGATCGACGCACGCGCGCAGCCCGGCGACGCCGCCGCACTGGAGCTTCGTTGCGGCGGCATGGGGGAGCGGGGCACTCCCCGTGATCCTGAGCGCGAACGCCGCGCGTTCGCGCAGCAGGGAGGCGAACCGCGCACAGTCCGCGTACGCGTCGGACGACGAGCATCCGATCGCCTCGCGCTCGGCGAGGGCGAACGGCACCGACGCCTCGCAGGTGGCGGTGCGCGACGCGATGGCCGTCTCGAATGCGCAGGGCAGCGCGACGGTTGCGCGCCTTCGTTCCCGGTACGCCGCGTCGTCGACCACGTCGCCCTGGCTTCCGGTCGCGACTACTCGTCCCCGTCGAGGCCGGGCTTGCGCGCCCGCTCCTCGGTGAGCAGCACCTCGGCCTCGGCTTCGGTCGACGCGAAGACCACCTTGATCCTCCAGTCGGAACCCAGCTCGCCGCTCGAGCGCAGCGCCTTCGCCTGCGCCGAGGCGTCCCGGTAGGCGGCGGCCTCCCCGATCCGTTCGAGTCCTCCGGTGCGGTGGATGCGGTAGACGAAGTACGGCACGGTGCGATCTCTCTGGCGGGATTCCCGCGTCACTCGACGTAGCGCTTGACACTCTTGCGCCGGCCGGGCCGGCTCTTCTGGATCACGACACCCCGCACGGATGCGAGGTCGGGGATCACAACCGCAGGCCAGGCGGGGTCCAGGGCCCGGAGTTCCCAACCTTCGCCGGATCGCGCGAGCTGGCGCAACGTCCATCCGTCGTCGACCTGCGCGACGACGTACGAGCCGTCGGAGGCGAGGCCCTCCGGTTCGACGATCACGATCTCGCCTTCGGAGAACTCGGGCGCCATGCTGTCGACCAGCACCATCAGCGCGAACGACTCGGCGCCGGAGCAGTCGCCGGGTTCGTCCGCGGGCGGACGTACGATCGGAATCACCTTCGGCGGCGCCATCGCGGTCACACCGCCTGCGCGCGAAGGGCGCCGGCGTCCACGCCCGCCTGCGAGAGCGACGCGCACGCTGCCTGGACGAACGCCGCGGGACCCGCCACGTAGACATCGTGCGCGGGCAGGTCGATCGCGCTGCCCATGCGGGCGACCAACTCCCGCGCGCCATCGGCCGCGTCGGCGGCCTCGTGCGGCTCGTAGCGGAAGCCGTCGAACGCGGCGGCCCACGCGCGGCACTGGTTCGCGTGGTAGTGGCCGTCGGCGCGTGTCGCGAGCCAGTCGAGCGACATCGTCGGCGCGGCGTCGATCGCGATCGCGTGCTCGATCAGGCTCTTGATCGGGGCGTAGCCGGTGTCGCAGGCAACGAACGCGAGCGGCCTTCCCGCTTCCTCGGCGAGCACGAAGTCCCCGGTCGGCCCCCACAGCCGCAGCGCGTCGCCCGCGCGGAACGCGCCGTCGAAGAACATCGTCGCGAGCGCATCGCGCGCGTCCCGCCCGACGTGGAAGTGCAGGTTGCGGTCGTCGCAGGGGCAACTCGCGATCGGCCAGGTCGCGTGCGCGTCCGCGCCCGGCGCTCCGCCGTAGAGCGTCGCGCTCTGCCCCGCGAGGAAGCGCAGCCGGCTGCCACGCGGCGTCTGCAGGTGGACGAGCAGCGTGTCGCTCGCGAGCGGCGCGACCGAGCGGACGCGGACCTCGACTTCCTGCTCGGGGATCTCGGAGGGCCCGTGCGCCTCGAGCGTCTCGATCACGATCTCGCTCGACGCCGCCGAGTGCGCGCACAGCAGCGTGTGGCCCTGCGCCCGCTCGGCCTCCGACAGCGGATAGTCGTACGGCATGGTCTTCACGACCTCGCCCGACACGACGCGCGCCTTGCACAGGCCGCAGGTTCCGTTGCCGCAGCCGTAGGCGAGCTTCAGCCCCGCCTTGAGGCCCGCCTGCAGCAGCGAATCGCGGCCCTCGACGAAGAACACGCGGCCGCTCGGCCGCACGGTGACTTCGGCCGACACGATCTTCAGCACGTCGTCCATGACGCTCAGTTCGTCGACCGGACCGGTCGCGAGCACGCGCGCGAGTCCGTCGTCGAGCGCCGCCCCGAGTTCCGCGAGTGCCGTGGACCTCTCCGCATCGGCCGATGCTTCGATGCGCGCACGCAGCGCGACGACCAGCTCGTGGTACCGGGCGAGGTGCGCCTTCGCATCCGCCAGTTCGCGGCTCTGCGCGAACAGGCGCTGCGCGAGCACCTCCTGCGGCGGCAGCACGCGTTCCTGGACGCGTCGTCCGAACGCCTCCTCGCGGACCTTCGCGGTGCGCTCGAACGCGCCCGAGTCGTCGGGGCGCCAGTCCGGGTAGAGCCGGGCGAGGGACTCAAGGGAGACGAGCCCTTCGTTCGACGCGAGGCGCCCGTCGGCCACCGCGCGCTGCAGGACGCCGCGCGGCACGCCGATCAGGCGCGCGGCCCGCGACAGCGTGACCCAGGGCGTCATCGTGCCTCCGCCGATCCCGTTCCCGATGCCGAGCATACCCCGGCTTCGCGCCGACCTCCCGGTCGTCGCTCCGCCGCCCCCGCCCCGGCTCCGGAGCGCCGCTTCCGAGTCCCGCGTTGGCTGCGTGCCGGGCCAGGGAGGGAGCCGGGGAGCGCCGATGCCGCGGGGCAGGCCGGCGCCGCGACGCGGTCGGAGTAGCGCGCGCGAAAGACGAGCCGCGGCCGCGCCGGGTCGTCGGTGAAACCCGAGCGGTCGTGCAGCACGTTGTTGCACAGGAGCCCCATGCCCGAGTCGAGGGTGATCCGGTGGATGAACGTCGAGGGAGTCGCGAGCAGCCGCTCGAGCGCGGAGACCGCCGCACGCACGTCGGGATCGGCATGCCACTCGATGCTGCGCGTGCGCGCCGTGTAGCGCATGTGCAGGTGCCCGGTCGTCGGGTCGACCGAGAACACCGGCCCGCTCTGCGCGGGGCGGGCGACGCCGTCGTCGTCGAGCCTCTCGGGAATGGTCATCGCGTCGGGACGCGAGAGCGCGCGCACGAGCGCGGGATCGGCATCGCGCAGTTGCAGGTAGGCGATCTCCGGGTCCATCAGCGCGTTCTCGCCGCCCTCGGCGGCCCGGGTGACGCAGTGGAGCACCATCGCGCGGATCGTGCGTTCCGGCGGGTGGTAGTAGCCGTCGGTGTGCCAGCGGATCGGCCGGTTCGTGTACGGGATGTACTCGGCGCGGGTCCCCGTCGCCGACACGGTGACGTGGCTGATGCCGTCGTCGTCGGCGAGCCAGTTGCGGTCCGGATGCGCGAGCCCGCACTGCGCCGCGAGGAGCCGGGGAAGGTCCGGGTCGGCGCTCCCGTCGCCGGTGGCATAGACGGCCATGTTGGCGACGGCGCAGCGGGCGAGCAGCGCGTCGCGCTCGGCGCGGGTGAGCCGGCGCGGATCGCGCACCTCGACGACGAGGTCCGCGAAGTCCGACGGGTAGTCCCCGAGCTTGCGCGCCCGGAACGCGCGCCACGCGCGCTCGTCGTCCAGCCGGAACGGGGACATGGCGGCGTCGGGCACGGCTACTCGCCCGTCGTCCCCGTGCCCCTGCGCGCGCGACGCGGCGCTTCGCCGAGCAGTTCCGCCATGGCCTTCTGCAGCATCTCGACCGCCTCGGGCGCCTCGACGTCGATCACCTGCGAGATGGCCCAGCTCCGATCGACCGCCTCGGGGAGCGTCGCGGCGATGAAGTGGCCGAACCCGCGGAGGAATCCGTAGTCGGGTCCCGCGTCGTTCCAGCCGCAGTCCGCGTAGTCGGCCGAGCGTTCGTTGACGAGCGCGATGAAGCGGCGCTTGCTCGCGACGGCGTCGGCGCCCAGGAGGTCGGCTTCGTTGCCGGCGAGCGTCTCGCCCACGCGGTTGGCGGCCGCGGTCGTGAACGCGACGCGCCAGTCGCCGTCGCGGCGCCGGTGCGCGATCCGGTCGGCGGCGGCGACGAGGAACGCGAGGAACTCGGACAGGAACGCGAAGTACGCCGGACCCGGCGGCAGGACGTAGCCCGCGCTGCGCATGTTCCGGAGTGCATTCTGCGCGACGCGCCAGACGATGAACGCTGCCGCGCCCGCGACCTCGGGCGCGCTCTTCTGCGCGTCCTCGCGGAACCATTGGCTCTTGATGCGCATCGGCGCCACCGTCAGCCCGGCGTCCCCGCGCCGTTCCGCGGGAACGCGTCCCACCCTCGGCACGCGCGTTCGCCCCTCATGTCACGGCTTGCGGATGTAGAAGGCGTGCTCGCCCGCGCCGAGTTCCTCGGTGCGCCGGAGTTCGAGTCCCGTGACCCGGACCCAGTCGGTCACGTCGGCCACGACGCCCGGGCAGTTGCTGACGAGCTTCAGGGTCTCGCCGGCGTGCATGCCGTTCAGCAGCTTCTTCGCCTCGACGATGGGTCCGGGACACACCGCGCCGCGCAGGTCGAGGACCGCATTCGCCTCCGGAGCGCCGGCGCGTCCCCGGCGGATGTAGTAGCCGTGCCCGCGATCGGCGAGCTTCTCGGTGCGCGCGATGTCGTTGTCCGTGTGGCGCGACCACGCCAGCAGGTCGTCGTGCGTGCCGGGACAATCCGACAGGAGGAGCAGCACCTCGCCCACCTGCATCGCGTCGACGAGGCGCTTGGCGCCGAGGAGGGGCGCGGGGCAACTCGTTCCACGCATGTCCAACGTCATCGTCGGCTTCAGTTCGTTCGCATTCGCGGTCTGCGTCGTCATGGCGTCTCCCCGGTCCGGCATCGTGTGCTGTCGCGCCAGTATCCTCCCGTCCCTCGTGGCCGCGGGTCCGTTCCGGTCATTCCTGCAGCGATATCGCCTTGTGCGGCACGAAGACGCCGCATCCGAGCGTTCGGTGCCCGCCGATGCCCTCGCTCTGGACCCGGATCGAATCGTCCGGCGAGAGCCCGTGCAGCGCCAGCCCGAACGCCGCGTGCGTGCGGTCGCCGGCGGCGAAACGGCGCATGCGGCCCGAGATGAACGAGCAGCGCACGCCGGCCCCCGCGAGCCAGCCGGCGACTTCGTCCTGGAAGGCGCGCTCGTCGGGGGCGTCGCTCGACACCCGGCCGGCGTAGAGCGTCGGACTCGGGACGAGTTCGCGCGTCGCACCGCGTCCGGTCTGGAGTCCTTGCCCGACATCGAGGGCTCGCCCGGCGAGCGCAAGGCTCGCCTGCGCCCGGTGCCCGGGCACGCGGAGCACGAGCCGCGCGCGGCGTGCGAGCAGCACCTCGCCGTTGCCGGTCGGCGCGGTCTTCAGCGGGTGGATCCCCGCCGTCGGCTCGTCGGCGAGCCACGGCAGCCAGAGGGCCACCGCGCGAGCGAGCGCGTCGGCGTGCTCGGACGGCAGGCGGGTGCCTTCCAGCGCGAAGACCACGTCGACGCCCGTCGTGCCCGGCTCACGCATGTCCGCCTCCCGGCGTGCCGGACGCGCCGGGCGATCCGTGCGACTGGGCGTCGGCCCAGCGCACCATGGCCTCGCCCCACCGCCGCGCCGTCGCCGGATCGACGTCGAAGATCGTGAAGCGCGCCCGCTCGCGGACCCGCACGCGCAGGAGCGCCATACCGCCCGCATCGTGGACCCACTGCTGCAGTTCGATCTCCTGGCCACCCAGCGGAACGGTGAAGCGATCGAGGCTCGTGACGTCGGGCATGAACGGATGCTGCGGACGAAAGGATGTCGGGCCACGGGAAGGGGTCCGCCGCCCGTCGCGGCCGGCGGGCCGCCGGCGGCGCGGAGCCGAGCCCGCGCGCCCAGGCTCCGGACGTGCCATTGAGCGAGCATCGCCCCGATCCCGTCCATAGCCAAGGCGAAGTATGGACCCCTACCCATCCGGGTAGTTTCCAGATTGCGCCTTTCGGCTTATTCAGGGGCTGCCGACCGGAGTGATGGCGGCGGCGCCCCTTCGTCCGTAGCATGGCGGACGACCGGGCGCCCGTGCGGGACCGAGAGGCCGTCCAGACGAGGAGGCGACAACATGGCAAAGCCGATGCACCCCACCCCGAACCTCGACCAGCTGGAGACCGGACCGTGGCCCAGTTTCGTGACCGGGCTCAAGCGGCTGGCGAAGGACAAGGACTACATGGTCGACCTGCTCGGCCAGCTCGAGCACTCGTACGTCACCCGCAAGGGCTACTGGAAGGGCGGCACGGTCGGCGTCTACGGCTACGGCGGCGGCGTGATCCCCCGATTCACCGAGGCCAAGGACGAGTCGGGAAAGCCGCTCTTCCCCGACGCGGCCGAGTTCCACACGCTGCGCGTGATGCCTCCCGCCGGGATGCACTACAACACCGACGTGCTTCGCAAGATGGCCGACATCTGGGAACAGCACGGCTCGGGACTGATCGCCTTCCACGGCCAGTCCGGCGACATCATGTTCCAGGGCGCGACCAGCGAGAACGTGCAGCCGGCCTTCGACGCGATCAACGAACTCGGCTTCGACCTGGGCGGCGCCGGGCCCGCGGTGCGGACCGCGATGTCCTGCGTCGGCGCGGCGCGCTGCGAGCAGTCGTGCTACGACGAGGCCCGCGCGCACCGCGCGGTGATCAACACCTTCCTCGACGACATCCACCGCCCGTCGCTGCCGTACAAGTTCAAGTTCAAGTTCAGCGGCTGCCCGAACGACTGCATGAACTCGATCCAGCGTTCCGACATGGCGATCATCGGCACCTGGCGCGACAACATCCGCACCGACGAGCCGCTCGCGCGCAAGTGGTTCGCGAAGCACGGCATGAACGAACTCGTGAACGACGTCGTCGCGCGCTGCCCGACCAAGGCGATCCAGCTGAAGGAGGTCCGGGACCTGAAGCCGGGCGGGACGGTGTCGGCGGTGGCGGTCTCGGACACGCACGGCCTCGAGATCGAGAACCGCGACTGCGTGCGCTGCATGCATTGCATCAACGTGATGACCGGCGCGCTCGCGCCCGGCGAGGACAAGGGCGCGACGATCCTCGTGGGCGGCAAGCGCACGCTGAAGATCGGCGACCTCATGGGCACGGTCGTCGTGCCGTTCATGAAGCTCGAGACCGACGAGGACCGCGAGAAGCTGGTCGAACTCGGCCAGAAGATCATCGACTTCTTCGCCGAGAACGCGCTCGAGCACGAGCGCACCGGCGAGATGATCGAGCGCATCGGCATCGTGAACTTCCTCGAGGCGCTCGACATCCCGATCGACCCGAACATGGTGTCCTCGCCGCGCACGAATCCCTACGTCCGCACCGACGGCTGGGACGAGGAGGTCGCGAAGATGCAGGCGTCGAAGAAGGTCGCGTAAGGAGACTCCCATGGCACAGGCCCAGATGCGGCGCGCGATCGAGAGCGGCGTCCCCGACAACCAGCAGTTCCTGCACCCGGTGCTCAAGAAGAACTACGGCAACTGGAAGTACCACGATCGCCCGCGCCCCGGCGTGCTCCACCACGTCGCGCACTCGGGCGACGAGGTGTGGAGCGTGCGCGCCGGCACGCAGCGGCAGATGGACGTCCACACGATCCGGAAGCTCTGCGACATCGCCGACCGGTTCGCGGAGCGCCACGTGCGGTTCACGATCCGGTCGAACATCGAGTTCATGGTGTCCTCCGAGGAGAAGGTGGCCCCGCTCATCGCCGAACTCGAGCGCAACGGCTTCCCGGTCGGCGGCACCGGCAACTCGGTGTCGATGATCGCGCACACGCAGGGGTGGCTGCACTGCGACATCCCGGGCACCGACGCGTCGGGCGCGGTCAAGGCGCTGATGGACGAGCTGATCGACGAGTTCCGCCGCGAGGAGATGCCCAATCGCGTCCACCTGTCGACCTCCTGCTGCGAGATCAACTGCGGCGGGCAGGCGGACATCGCGATCATCATCCAGCACACCAAGCCGCCGAAGATCAACCACGACCTCGTCGCCAACGTCTGCGAGCGCCCGTCCGTTGTCGCGCGCTGCCCGGTGGCGGCGATCCGCCCGGCGCTCGTCAACGGCAAGCCCTCGCTCGAGGTCGACGAGAAGAAGTGCATCTGCTGCGGCGCGTGCTACCCGCCGTGCCCGCCGATGCAGATCAACGACCCCGAGCACTCGAAGTTCGCGATCTGGGTCGGCGGCAAGAACAGCAACGCGCGGGCGAAGCCGACCTTCATGAAGATGGTGGCCGCCGGGATCCCGAACAACCCGCCGCGCTGGCCCGAGGTGTCGGAGATCGTGAAGAAGATCCTCTACACCTACAAGGACGACGCGCGCCCCTGGGAACGGCTCTCCGACTGGGTCGAGCGGATCGGCTGGCCCCGGTTCTTCGAGAAGACCGGGCTCCCGTTCACCAAGTACCTGATCGACGACTGGCGCGGGGCGCGCGTGAACCTGAACGCGTCGGCCCACATCCGGTTCTAGGAACGGGACGCCCGCATGAAGTTCGGCATCCTCGTCAACGAAGGGCCCTACCAGCACCAGGCCGGCGATTCCGCGTACCTGTTCTGCAAGGCGGCGATCGCGAAGGGGCACGAGATCCACCGCGTGTTCTTCTACCACGACGGCGTGAACAACGCGTCGCGGCTGACCGAGCCGCCGCAGGACGACCGGAACATCGTGACGCGCTGGTCGAAGCTCGCCGCCGAGCACGGGATCGACCTCGTCGTCTGCGTCGCGGCGGCGCTGCGCCGGGGCATCCGCGACGAGAATCTCGCGCCGGGCTTCAGGATCTCGGGCCTGGGGCAGCTGATCGAAGCCGGCATCCAGGCCGACCGCCTGGTGGTGTTCGGTGATTAGCGTCGTGGCGGGCCATCGCACGACGCGTCACGCCGCCCGCACGATGCGCGCGGTGTCGCGACGCGCCCTGCGCAATTCCCGGAGAGGCCGGCCATGACCGAGGGTGTCGCGAAGAAGTTCATGTTCGTCAACCGCAGCGCGCCCTACGGGACGATCTACGCGCTCGAGTCGCTGGAGGTCGTGCTGATCTCGGCGGCGTTCGACCAGGACGTGTCGCTGGTCTTCCTCGACGACGGCGTCTGGCAGCT
>DAOMBL010000044.1:11836-12904 GCA_035427325.1 Casimicrobiaceae bacterium | reverse complement strand
CGAGGTCCTGGTCGAGGCTAGTGCGCAGGTGGTCGCGCCGGCCGCGCGCCTCGCATACACGCCGATCGCGACCCCTTCGCTCATCCTGCGGCGCAACGACGGCTTCGCGAAGATCCTGCGCCGCTGCGAGGGCCTGTCGCCGGTGCGCTGCGCCGTCGTCCACCCCTGCGACCGCGACTCGCTCGCCGGCGCGCTCGAGGCGGCGAAGCGCGGGCTGATCGTGCCGGTGCTGGTGGGGCCGTCGAAGAAGATTCGCGCCGCGGCCGCCGAGGCGCAGGTCTCGCTCGCGGGCGTCGAGATACGCGACACCGAGCACAGCCACGCCGCCGCCGCGCTCGCGGTCGAACTCGCGCGCGAGGGCAAGGTCGCCGCGCTGATGAAGGGGAGCCTCCACACCGACGAACTGATGGCCTCGGTCGTCCCTTCGGCGACCGGGCTGCGCACCGCGCGCCGCGTGAGCCACGTCTTCGTGATGGACGTGCCGACCTATCCTCACCTCCTCTTCGTGACCGACGCGGCGGTGAACATCTTCCCGACCCTCGACGACAAGGTCGACATCGCGCAGAACGCGATCGACCTCGCGCGCGTGCTGGGCGTCGAGACGCCGAAGGTCGCGATCCTCTCGGCCGTCGAGACGGTGACCCCGAAGATCGAGTCGACGCTCCATGCCGCAGCGCTGTGCAAGATGGCCGAGCGCGGGCAGATCACCGGCGGCGTGCTCGACGGCCCGCTCGCATTCGACAACGCCGTATCGGAGCACGCCGCGCGTGCGAAGGGGATCGCCGGCGCCGTCGCCGGGCGTGCCGACGTCCTGCTCGTTCCCGATCTGGAGGCGGGCAACATGGTGGCGAAGCAGCTCCAGTACCTCGCCGGCGCGGACGCGGCGGGCATCGTGCTCGGCACGCGCGTGCCGATCGTGCTCACCTCGCGCGCGGACAGTGTGCGGACCCGGCTCGCCTCGGCGGCCGTCATGGCGCTCGTGGCGCACGCGAAGCTGGATATTCGGGGTCAGGGAATTCGGGGTCAGCAGGGAACTCGGGGTCAGAGCTCCATTTCCCCTGGGGAAAT
>DAOMBL010000044.1:0-11736 GCA_035427325.1 Casimicrobiaceae bacterium | reverse complement strand
GGAGCTCTGACCCCGAATTCCCTGGGGAAATGGAGCTCTGACCCCGAATTCCCTGGGGAAATGGAGCTCTGACCCCGAATTCCCTGACCTCGAATCATGATCCTCGTCCTCAACGCCGGCTCGTCCAGCCTCAAGTTCTCGCTGTTCGCGGAGCGCCCCGCGCTCGAACTCGAGTTGCGCGGACAGGTCGATGGCATCGGCACGATGCCGCGCTTCGTCGCGAAGGACCGTGCCGGCGCGGTGGTCGGCGAGAAGGTCTGGGAAGGCGCCGGAGCGATCGATCACGAGGCGGCGATCGGACACCTGATGGCCTTCCTCGCGGAGCGGATCTCGCGCGACGCCCTGCGGGCGATCGGCCATCGCGTCGTGCACGGGGGCACGCGCTACGCTGCGCCGGTCCGCGTCGACGCGGCGGTCGTCGACGCGCTCGCCGAACTCGTCCCGCTCGCGCCGCTCCACCAGCCGCACAACCTCGCGCCCATCCGAGCGATCGCGGCACGGTTCCCCGCGCTCCCGCAGGTCGCGTGCTTCGACACGGCGTTCCACCGCAGCGCGCCGCCGCTCGCACAGGCGTATGCGCTGCCACCGGAGGTCACCGACCGCGGTGTGCGCCGCTACGGGTTCCACGGGCTCTCCTACGAGTACGTGGCGGATGCGATGCGCGCGATCGACGCGAAGGCCGCGGCCGGCCGCATGGTCATCGCGCACCTCGGCAACGGCGCGTCGATGTGCGCGGTGGCGGACGGCAGGAGCATCGCGTCGACCATGGGCTTCACCGCGCTCGAAGGGCTCGTGATGGGCACGCGCCCGGGGAGCGTCGATCCGGGCGTGCTGATCTGGATGATCGACGAGCTCAAGATGGGCCCGCGCGATCTCGAACGGCTGCTCTACCACCGCTCGGGACTCCTCGGCGTCTCGGGCCTGTCGT
Source organism: Casimicrobiaceae bacterium (assembly GCA_035427325.1). Lineage (GTDB taxonomy): Bacteria > Pseudomonadota > Gammaproteobacteria > Burkholderiales > Casimicrobiaceae > VBCG01. The sequence continues at coordinate 10,808 of DAOMBL010000044.1, read as the reverse complement.
CGGACATGCGCACGCTGCTCGCGAGCGACGACCCGCGCGCCGCGTTCGCCGTCGACCTGTTCTGCTACCGGATCGGGCGCGAACTCGGATCGCTCGTCGCGGCGCTCGGGGGCATCGACGCACTGGTGTTCACCGGAGGGATCGGCGAACACGCGGCGCCGGTCCGCGACAAGGTCGTGCGCGGCGCGTCCTGGCTCGGCCTCGAACTCGACGAGGCGGCGAATCTCGGCCGCGCGTCCCGGATCACGACGGCCCGGTCGCGGCTGCCCGCGTACGTCGTCCCCACCGACGAGGAGTTGATGATCGCGCGCCACGTACGCGCGCTCCTCGGCTGACCGGAACCGGCGGCAGGGTCCGGCGGCACGCGCGCCGCCGGCCTCGGACACGTCCGCGCGCGGCCGATCGGGCGTAAGATGGCCCGATGAGCGGCCATCGCATCGAAAAGGACGCGCTCGGCGAAGTTCGCGTGCCGGCCGACCACCTGTGGGGAGCGCAGACGCAGCGCTCGATCGACAACTTCCCGATCGGCGTCGGCCGTTTCCACTGGGGCCGGCCCGTGATCCGCGCGTTCGGGCTCGTCAAGCTCGCGGCGGCGCGCGCGAACCTGAAGCTCGGGGTGCTCGCGGCGGACAAGGCGGCACTCATCGAGCGCGCCGCGCAGGAGGTGATCGGGGGCGAGCTCGACGCCGAGTTCCCGCTCGTGGTGTTCCAGACCGGCTCGGGCACGCAGTCGAACATGAACGCGAACGAGGTGATCGCGAACCGGGCGATTCAGCTCGCGGGCGGCACGGTCGGTTCGAAGCGTCCGATCCACCCGAACGACGACGTGAACTGCAGCCAGTCGTCGAACGACACGTTCCCCGCGGTGATGCACGTCGCGCTGGTCGAGACGATCAGGGGGAGGCTGCTGCCGGCGGTCGACCTGCTCGTCCGCACGCTGAACGCGAAGGCGAAGGCGTTCGACGACGTGGTGATGCTCGGCCGCACGCACCTGATGGACGCCACGCCGGTGACGCTCGGCCAGGTCGTCGGCGGCTGGGCGGCGCAGCTCGTCGAGGCGCGCGGCTACGTCGTGCAGGCGTGCGATGCGCTCCTGCCGATCGCGCTGGGCGGCACGGCGGTCGGCACCGGCCTCAACGCGCCGAAGGGCTTCGCGGAAGGCGTGGCCGCCGAGATCGCGACGCTCACCGGTGTGCCGTTCGTGACGGCGCCCGACAAGTTCGCCGCGCTCTCGGCGCACGACGCGGTGGTCCAGGCGAGCGCGGCGATCCGCACGCTCGCGGGTGCCGCGATGAAGATCGCGAACGACGTGCGCTGGCACGCGAGCGGCCCGCGCGCGGGGCTCTCCGAGATCACGATCCCCGACAACGAGCCGGGCTCGTCGATCATGCCCGGCAAGGTCAACCCGACGCAGTGCGAGGCGCTGACGATGGTCGCCACGCGCGTGTTCGGCAACGACGCGACGGTCGCTTTCGCCGGAACGCAGGGCAACTTCCAGCTGAACGTCTACAAGCCGGTGATGCTCCACGGCGCGCTGGAGTCGGCCGAACTGCTGGCGGACGCGCTCGCTTCGTTCGACCTCCGCTGTGCGCGCGGCATCGAGCCGCTGCGCGACCACATCCGGGCGAACCTCGAGCGCTCGCTGATGCTCGTGACCGCGCTCAACCCGCACATCGGCTACGAGAACGCCGCGAAGATCGCGCAGAAGGCGCACCGCGAAGGCACGAGCCTGCGCGAGGCGGCATTGGCGCTCGGACTCGTGTCCGCCGCGGATTTCGACCGCTGGGTGGACCCGGAGGCGATGACGCGACCCGACCCCGCCGTGCGCTGACCTCCCGGGAGCCCCCGGACGCCGCCTTGATCGCGCCTGCCGTTGGCGCGAAGCTAGCGACTACGCCGCTTCTCCCCGTCACCATGTCCACCGAACCGAACCCCTGGCACGACTGGATCGGCCGCACCGAGATCCACACCGATCTCGTGACTGCGGCGCCGCTGATTGCGCTGTCGGCGACGCTCGACCGCGACGACGCGCGACCCGGCCCCGGAGGCGAGGTCCCGCCGCTGTGGCACTGGCTCTACTTCATGCCGATCGCGAAGGCGCGCGACATCGGCCCCGACGGCCATCCGAAGCGCGGCGGCTTCCTGCCGCCCATCCCGCTGCCGCGCCGCATGTGGGCGGGCGCGCGGCTCACCTTCGCACACGCGCTCCGTGTGGGCGACGAGGTGACGCGCCGATCGCGCATCGCGGACGTCGCCACGAAGGAAGGCCGCACCGGAACGCTGGTGTTCGTGACGGTCCACCACGAGTACGCGGACGCACGCGGCGTCGCGATCACCGAGGAGCACGACATCGTCTACCGCGACATGCCGCCGCCGGGCACGCCCTCGCCGGCGGCGAAGCCGGCGGGCGCGCCGACGGGCGAGCAGTACGCGCGCGAGATCGCCCCCGATCCGGTGCTGCTGTTCCGCTACTCGGCGCTCACGTTCAACGGGCACCGGATCCACTACGACCGCAGCTACGTGACCGGCGTCGAGGGATACCCGGGCCTGGTCGTGCACGGGCCGCTCATCGCGACGCTCCTCCTCGACAACCTGCGCCGCCACCAGCCGGCCTCGCGCGTGAAGGCGTTCCGGTTCCGCGCGGTGAGCCCGCTCTTCGACATCCACCGTTTCACCGTGTGCGGCCGCGCCGACGAGCCGCATCGCCACGCGCTGTGGGCGCGCAACCACGAAGGCGGACTCGCCATGGAAGCGGCCGCCGAACTCGCCTGACCTCCCCACGGACCTCGCCATGATCAAGCACCAGAGCGACCAGTACCAGGACATCCGCGACGCGGTGCGCGCGCTGTGCGCCGAGTTTCCCGACGAGTACCACCGAAAGGTCGACGAGGCGCGCGGCTATCCCGAGGCGTTCGTCGACGCGCTCACCAAGGCCGGCTGGCTCGCCGCGCTGATCCCGCAGGAATACGGCGGCTCGGGCCTCGGCCTCGCGGAGGCGTCGGTCATCATGGAGGAGATCAACCGCTCCGGCGGCAACTCCGGCGCCTGCCACGGCCAGATGTACAACATGGGCACGCTGCTGCGCCACGGCTCGGAGGCGCAGAAGCGGAAGTACCTGCCCGGGATCGCGAGCGGCGACCTGAGGCTGCAGTCGATGGGCGTGACCGAGCCCACGACCGGCACCGACACGACCAAGATCAAGACCACCGCGGTGAAGAAGGGCGACCGCTACGTCGTCAACGGCCAGAAGGTCTGGATCTCGCGCGTGCAGCACTCCGACCTCATGATCCTGCTCGCGCGCACGACGCCGCTGCCCGAGGTGCGGAAGAAGTCCGAGGGCATGTCGATCTTCCTCGTCGACCTGCACCACGCGGTCGGCCACGGGCTCACCGTGCGCCCGATCGCGAACATGGTGAACCACGAGACCAACGAGCTCTTCTTCGAGAACCTCGAGATCCCGGCCGAGAACCTGATCGGCCAGGAGGGCAAGGGTTTCAAGTACATCCTCGACGGGCTGAACGCCGAGCGCACGCTGATCGCCGCCGAGTGCATCGGCGACGGTTACTGGTTCGTCGACCGCATCGCGAAGTACGCGAACGAGCGCGTCGTGTTCGGCCGGCCGATCGGCCAGAACCAGGGCGTGCAGTTCCCGATCGCGGAGGCCTACATCGAGGTCGAGGCGGCGAACCTGATGCGCTGGAAGGCCTGCGAGCTCTTCGACGCGCACAAGCCCTGCGGCGCCGAGGCGAACATGGCGAAGTACCTCGCGGCGAAGGCGTCCTGGGAGGCGGCCAACGTCTGCCTGCAGTTCCACGGCGGCTTCGGCTTCGCGAACGAGTACGACGTCGAGCGCAAGTTCCGCGAGACGCGCCTCTACCAGGTCGCGCCGATCTCGACCAACCTGATCCTGTCGCACATCGCCGAGCACACGCTCGGCCTGCCGCGCTCGTTCTGACGGAGGCGGCCGTGCGCGCGCTGGAAGGCATCACCGTCGTCACGCTGGAGCACGCGATCGCCGCGCCGTTCTGCACCCGGCAGCTCGCCGACCTCGGCGCGCGCGTGATCAAGGTCGAGCGGCCGGGCGTGGGCGACTTCGCGCGCGCCTACGACGGCCGCGTGCGCGGACTCGCCTCGCACTTCGTCTGGTCGAACCGCAGCAAGGAGAGCCTGACGCTCGACGTCAAGCATCCGGAAGCGGCCGCGATCCTCTCGAAGCTCCTCGCGAAGGCCGACGTGCTGGTGCAGAACCTCGCGCCGGGCGCGGCGGCCCGGCTCGGGCTCTCGTTCGAGACGCTCTCGCCCACGCACCCGAAGCTCATCGTGTGCGACATCTCAGGCTACGGCGCCGACGGGCCCTACCGCGACAAGAAGGCCTACGATCTCCTGATCCAGAGCGAGTCGGGCTTCGTGTCGATCACCGGCTCGCGCGACGAGCCCGCGAAGGCCGGATGCTCGATCGCCGACATCGCGGCCGGCATGTACGCGTACTCGAACATCCTCGCCGCGCTGATCGAGCGCGGCCGCACCGGCCGCGGCAAGGGCATCGACGTGTCGATGCTCGAGAGCATGGTCGAGTGGATGAGCTACCCGCTCTACTACGCGTTCGACGGCGCCGAGCCCCCGCCGCGGGCGGGCGCCGCGCACGCGACGATCTACCCCTACGGCCCGTTTCCGACCGGCGACGGCAAGACCGTGATGCTGGGCCTGCAGAACGAGCGGGAATGGCAGGTGTTCTGCACGAAGGTGCTGGGCAAGGGCGAGCTCGCCACCGACGCGCGCTTCGCGTCGAACGCGAAGCGCGTCGCGTCCCGGGACGCCTTGCGCGCGCTGATCGTCGCCGAGTTCGCGGGGCTCACCGCGGAGCAGGTGGTCGCGCGCCTCGACGAGGCGCAGATCGCCAACGCGCGCGTCAACACGATGGCGGATGTCTGGGAGCACCCGCAGCTCAAGGACCGCAAGCGGTGGGTGCAGGTCGAGACTCCGGCAGGCCCGATCCCGGCACTGCTGCCGCCGGGCGTGCCCGACGTCGCGAGCACGCGCATGGATGCGGTGCCGGCGCTCGGGCAGCACACGAACGCGATCCTCGCGGAGCTGGGGTACCCGGACAGCGCGATCGCGAAGCTCGCAGGCGAGAAGGCGATATGAACGCGCGACTGCCGATCGCCGGGGGCGAGGCGACGCGCGAAGCCGCGCTCGCGGCTTTCGCGGCGAATCTCCGCCTGTCGGACGTTCCCGCGCCGGTGGTGCTGCGCGCGCAGGAGCTGATGGTCGACTGGCTGGGCTCCGCGCTCGCCGGCAAGGGCGCACGGCCGGTCGAGGCGATCGTGCGCTTCGCGGAAGCGATGGGGCCCGCCGACGGACCGTCCGAGATCCTGATCCGCCGCCGCGGCACGAGTCCGCTGCTGGCGGCGATGGCGAACGGCGCGGCGTCGCACTTCGCCGAGCAGGACGACGTCCACAACGGCTCGGTGTTCCATCCGGCGACCGTCGTGTTCCCGCCCGCGCTCGCGGCCGCGCAGGCGGAGGGCGCGAGCGGCGCCGAGTTCCTCGCGGCGTGCATCGCCGGCTACGAGGTCGGCATCCGCGTCGGCGAGTTCCTCGGGCGCTCGCACTACAAGGTGTTCCACACCACCGGTACCGCGGGCACGCTCGCCGCGGCCGCAGCCGTCGGGCGGCTGCTGCGGCTCACCCCGGCGCAGATGATCGATGCGCTCGGCTCCGCGGGCACGCAGTCCGCCGGACTGTGGGAGTTCCTGCGCGACGGCGCGGACTCGAAGCAGCTGCACACCGCGCACGCGTCGGCCGCCGGGCTCGCGGCCGCCTATCTCGCGCGCGACGGGCTCACCGGCGCGAAGCGCATCCTCGAAGGCGCGCAGGGTCTCGCCGCCGGCATGTCGAGCGACGCGGACCCCTCGAGGCTCGACGACCGGCTCGGCACGCGCTGGGCGCTCGCGGAGACCTCGTTCAAGTTCCACGCGGCCTGCCGGCACACGCACCCGGCGGCCGACGCGCTCCAGCAGGTGATGCGCGGGCACGGGATTCGCGCGGAGGACGTCAAGCGCGTGATCGCGCGCGTGCACCAGGGTGCGATCGACGTGCTCGGCCCGGTCGTGGATCCCTCGACCGTGCACCAGTCGAAGTTCTCGATGGGCACGGTGCTCGCGATGATCGCCGTCGAGGGTCGCGCGGGCCTCGCCGAGTTCGATGCGAGCTACCGCGACCCGCGTGTCGTGGCGTTTCGCGAGCGCGTGACGATGGTGCTCGACGACGAGGTCGACCGCGCCTACCCGGCGCGCTGGATCGGCAAGGTCACGGTCGAGACGAACGACGGCCGGGCGTTCGAAGGACGCGTCGACGAGCCGAAGGGGGATCCCGGCAATACCCTCACTCCCGACGAACTGGAGGACAAGGCGGTGCGGCTCGCGGGCTACCGCGGCGGCGCGACCGATGCCGAGATGCGCCGCGCGATCGCGGCGATCCGCGCGCTGCCGGCGATGCCGCGCGTCGGACGCCTCCTCCCCTGAACGAGTCCCCGCGACATGACCCCGCGCTCCTACCTGTTCGTTCCCGCGAGCCGGCCCGATCGCATCGGCAAGGCGCTTGCGGCGGGTGCCGGCGCAGTGATCGTCGACCTGGAGGACGCGGTCGCGCCGGACGCCAAGCTCGACGCGCGAGGCGCGCTCGCGCGCTGGCTCGGGCAGGCATCGGGCCCGGTCCTCGTGCGCGTGAACGCTGCGGACACCGACTGGTTCGCCGACGACCTCGCGCTGTGCGGACACGCGTCGGTGGCCGGCGTCGTGCTGCCCAAGGCCGAGCGTCGCGCCGACCTCGCGCACGCCTCGGCCATCGCCGCGGGCAAGCCGCTCTACCCGCTGATCGAGACCGCGGCGGGCTACGACGCGGTGCGCAACCTCGCATCCTCGCCGGGCGTCGAGCGCCTGGTGTTCGGCTCGATCGACTTCCAGGTCGATCTCGGCATCGACGGCGAACTCGACGAACTCCTGATGTTCCGCACCGGGCTCGTGCTCGCGTCGCGGCTCGCGGGCCTGCGCGCGCCGGTCGACGGCGTGTCCACCGCGATCGACGACGCGGACGCCCTGCGCGCCGACGTCGTGCGCTCGCGCAAGCTCGGTTTCGGCGCGAAGCTCTGCATCCACCCGAAGCAGGTCGCCGTGGTCAACGCCGCGTACCGGCCGACCGACGCAGAGTGCGACTGGGCGCGGCGCGTGCTCGACGCCGCGGAGCGCTCGGGCGGCGCCGCGGTGGCGGTCGACGGCAAGATGGTCGACAAGCCGGTGATCCTGCGGGCCCGGGCGATCCTCGACGAGGGCGAGCCTCCCCGCTGAACGCCAGCCACGCGACGCGCAGCGGCGATGCCATCGAAGCAGCACTGGGAGAACGTCTACGCGGCGAATGCCGCGGACCGGGTGAGCTGGTATCAGCCGCACGCGGACCTGTCGATGCGCCTGATCCGTGCCGCGCGCGTGCCCCCGGACGGCGAGATCATCGACGTCGGAGGCGGCGCATCGACGCTCGTCGACGACCTGCTCGACGCGGGCTATCGCGCGATCACGGTGCTCGATCTCTCGGGCGTCGCGCTCGACCGGGCGAGGGCGCGGCTGGGATCCCGCGCCGGTGCGGTCCGCTGGATCGAAGGCGACATCACGCGTGCGGACCTCGCGCCGCATCGCTACGACCTGTGGCACGATCGCGCCGTGTTCCACTTCCTCACCGACCCCGCCGATCGCGCGGCCTACCGCGCGCAGGTGCTGCGCGCGGTGAAACCCGGCGGCCACGTCGTCATGGCGACGTTCTCCGAGGACGGCCCCCCGGAGTGCAGCGGACTGCCGGTGATGCGTTACAGCCCCGGGGTGCTGCACGGCGAGTTCGGTGCGGACTTCGAGCTCGTCGAGCACCATCGCGAGGATCACCGGACGCCCTCCGGCGCGCACCAGGCGTTCGTCTACTGTCGCTGCCGCAGGCTCCTGTCCTGACGCTTGTCCGTTCCACGAGCCCCCGATGACCGACCGCCCCCGAGCCGACCCCGTCGAACGCCTCAAGGCGTTCTGGAACGAACGCTACGCGAAGGCCGGCGAGGAGTTCGTCTACGGCACCGAGCCGAACGCGTTCCTCGCCGCGTCCGCCGGCCGGCTGCCGCGCGGCGGCAGGGTGCTCTGCCTCGCGGACGGCGAGGGCCGCAACTCGGTATGGCTCGCGAAGCAGGGCTTTCGCGTGAGCGCGATCGACGTCGCCGACGAGGGCGTCGCGAAGGCGCGCGCGCTCGCCGCGCGCGAAGGGGTGGCGCTCGACGCCTCGGTCGCCGACGTCACGCGCTTCGACTTCGGCAGCGCGCGCTACGACGCGATCGTCTCGATCTTCCTGCACCTTCCCGCGAAGGCCAGGCGCGCGATGCACCGGCGCGCGATCGCCGGACTCGCGCCGGGCGGCGTGTTCGTCTACGAAGCGTACGGGCCCGAGCAGTTGCGCTACGGCACCGGCGGGCCGCCCGAGCCGGAACTCCTCCACCCGCTCGACGACGTGCTCGCGGACTTCGAAGGCTGCGCGATCGGGCACGCGTTCGCGGGCGTGCGGACGGTGCTCGAAGGGCGGGGGCACCGTGGCGACGGGTTCGTCGTGCAGGTGATCGTGCAAAAGTAGGGTCAGACTCGACTTTTCGCTTGCGCCAAAGTAGGGTCGCCAAAGTAGGGTCAGACTCGACTTTTCGCTTGTGCAGGCGCTCCAAGAATTTAGGTCAGGGAGGGCAGCGAAAAGTCGAGTCTGACCCTACTTTGGCGCAAGCGAAAAGTCGAGTCTGACCCTACTTCTCCGCTTCGCCCTCCGCGACCCAGGCGGTGCCGAGCGTGTAGGCGACCGCCAGCACGACCGGTCCGACGAAGAGGCCGACGATCCCGAACGCGAGGAGTCCGCCCAGCACGCCCAGCAGGATCAGCAGCAGCGGCAGGTCGGCGCCGCGCCGGATGAGCACCGGCCGAAGGAGGTTGTCGAGCGAGGCCACGGCGATCGACCAGACCGCCAGCACGATCGCCCAGGTGTGGTCGCCGGTGTGCCACAGCCAGATCACGCCGCCGGCGAGCACGAGGCCCGGACCGATCTGCGCGATGCAGCAGATCAGCATCAGCGCCGAGAGCAGCGCGACGTAGGGCACGCCTGCGACGAGGAAGCCGATCGCGCCCAGCGCCGTCTGCACGACCGCTGTCACGACGATGCCGAGCGCGACCGCGCGGATCGACGCGCCGGCGAGCACGACGATCGCGTCGCCCCGCTCGCCCTGCAGCCGGCGGAAGAAGCGGCGCACGCCCATCGCGCCGGTCTCGCCGCTCGAGTAGAGCACGCCGCAGAACAGGAACGTGACGACGAGGTGCACGATGATGCCGCCCAGCCCGCCGAGCTGCGAGAGGAGCCACGCTCCGATCTGCGTCATGTAGGGCGTGAGCCGGGCGGCGAGCGACCCGGGACCGGCCACGGCGATCTTCTTCCATTCCTCGGAAGCCGTGCGGCCGACGAGCGGGATCTCGGCGACCCAGTCGGGCGGATCCGGGATCCTGAGTTCGACGGACTCGAGCTTCGCCAGGTGCTCGGCCTGCCCGGCGATCGTGCTCCCAAGCGAGATCAGCGGACCGATGACGACGAGGAGGAGCAGCGTCATCATCACGACGACCGCGAGCACGCGGCTGCCGCGCAGGCGCCGCTGCAGGCCGATGAGCAGCGGCCAGGTCGCGACGACGATCATCGTCGCCCAGATCAGACCGGGCAGGAACGGCCGCAGGATGTAGAGGCTCGTCCCGCCGATGAGCAGGATGAACGCGACGGCGAGGACGACGCGCGTGAGATTGCCGTGCGTGGGGTTGTTCTCGATCGGCATGGCGCCTCGTCGTCGGTCAGCGCGCGAGCGGCAACTGCTGCTCGGCGAGCGTCACCCAGTAGCTCGCACCGATCGCGATCGCCTCGTCGTCGAAGTCGAAGCGCGGATGGTGCAGGAGCGGCGTGCCGGGGCCGCGGCCGGTCCCGATCCAGACGTAGCAGCCCGGCTTCGCCTGCAGCATGAACGCGAAGTCCTCGCTCGCCATGTTCGGCACCGGATTCGTGTCGACGTTCTCGCGACCGACAATGGCCGCGGCAGCGTCGACCGCGTGGGCGGTCTCGGCCGCGGCATTCACGGTCGCCGGGTAGCGGCGCTCGTAGCGCAGCGTCGCGCTCATCTCGAAAGTCGCGGCCACGCCTTCGACGATGCCGCGCATGCGCCGCTCGATCGTGTCCTGCACGTCGCGCTCGAAGCTGCGCACCGTCCCGCGCAGCACGACCTCGCCGGGGATGACGTTCCAGGTGTCGCCCGCGTGCACCTGCGTGACCGTCACCACGCCGGCCGCCATCGGATTGAGGCTGCGCGAGACGATCGTCTGCAGCGCGGCGATGGCGTGCGAGGCGAACAGCATCGGGTCGCGCCCGAGGTCGGGCATCGCGGCGTGCGCGCCCTTGCCGGTCGCCACGATCTCGAAGATGTCGAACGCGCCCATCTGCGGCCCGGCGCGCATCGCGAAGGTGCCGAGCGGCAGGCTCGGCCAGTTGTGCATGCCGTAGACCGCTCGCACCGGGAAACGCTCGAACAGGCCCTGCTCGACCATCACCCGCCCGCCGCCCTCGTTCTCCTCGGCGGGCTGGAACACGAACACGACGCTGCCGTCGAACCGCCGCCGTTGCGCGAGCGCCCTCGCGGCGCCGAGGAGCATCGTCGTGTGCCCGTCGTGGCCGCAAGCGTGCATCCGGCCCGCGTGCTTCGACGCGTACGG
>DAOMBL010000043.1:12007-13102 GCA_035427325.1 Casimicrobiaceae bacterium | reverse complement strand
AGGCGCTCGTCGCCGCGGGCGAGGCGGGCCCCGGCAACGCCAAGTGGAAGGAGGCGGTCGAGAGGCTCGACTGGACGTCGTTCACGCGCACCGGCGACGCGTTCGGCGCGTTCGTCGAGTCCGAGACGAAGCGCATCGGCGCGATCCTCGACCAGTTGAGCCTCGGCGCGAAGAAGTAGCGCGCGGCGCGCGGCAGGACGCGCGATGGCCCCCGGAGGGCGCCGCGACCGGGCCACGCTCGCGATCTCGGTCGCGGTCGTCCTCCTCGCGCTCTTCGTCTTCTCGCAACTCGGCGACATCGCGTCCGACGGCGGCTACTCGGCCGTCGGGCCGCGCTTCGCGCCGATGGTGGTCGGCGTCGGGCTCCTGGTCATCGGCCTCCTGCTCGTCCGCCAGGCGCTCACCGGCGGCTGGCGCGAGATGCCGCCGCCGCCCGACGAGCCGCTGCACGCGCCGTCGTTCCTCTGGATCGCCGGCGGCCTCGCGCTGCAGATGGCGATCATCGGCGCCGTCGGGTTCACGATCGCCTCGACGCTGCTGTTCATGGCGGTCGCGCGCGGCTTCGGCAGCCGCCGGCCGCTCTTCGACGCGGCGGCGGGCTTCGTGCTGACGGCGGGCGTGTACCTCTTCTTCACCCGCGTGCTGGGACTCGCGCTGCCGGCGGGTCCGGCGGGGATCGTGTGATGGGCGGGCTCGAAGGACTCGCGAGCGGGCTCGCGATCGCGGCCACCACGACCAACCTGATGTGGGCGTTCATCGGCTGCCTGCTCGGCACCGCGGTGGGCGTGCTGCCCGGCGTCGGACCGGCGGTGACGATCGCGCTGCTGCTGCCGCTCACCACCAAGCTCGAGCCGACCTCGGCGCTCATCATGTTCTGCGGCGTCTACTACGGTGCGATGTACGGCGGCTCGACCACGTCGATCCTGCTCAACACGCCCGGCGAATCCGCGTCGATCGCGACCTCGCTCGAGGGCAACGCGATGGCGAAGCGCGGGCGCGCGGGCCCGGCGCTCGCGACCGCGGCGATCGGCCCGCTCGTCGCCGGCCCCATCGCGCCGATCCTGGTGACGCCCGTCGCGCCGCCGGTCGCGGAAT